>JAUYEE010000294.1 GCA_030691545.1 bacterium
TATCATTTGTCAAGGAAAAAAAGAAAGAAACCATAAATGCGAATTTGCTCCCCCACCATCCCTGTGCCTAACATCACCCCAACTCCCCTATCTTCAGCCCTTTACTGCCCTACCTCCCAACCCACTTTCGGAATCGCTGGGCAACTGGGTGCGGCTACGTATGGGGGGAGTATGGATGAATCCGTTCATCGAGAAGCCAGGCTAAAGCCTGCTCAGACAGAAGCCTGCCGCGTCAGAATACCACGGACTTAAGCCCGTGTCTAAAGGAGGGCGCCGGCTGAAGCCCGGCGCCGAGGAATCGCACGCAGAGAGTTTACGGCGGCCAATCTCTCTGCGCAAGAGCCGGGAAAGTCACCACAAAGCGGAGGCCATGAACGCCCCCGAGAGGAGAATGCCGATGGAGAAGTGAAGGGCGATCGTCGCGGCGTTCGCGGGGAGGAGTTCCGGATAGTTTCCATAGTGCCGATAGGAGATGCGGACTGCGCGAACAGCCACAGGGAGCGTCACCAACGTGACGAGCGCGATGGCAGGGAAGACGCGCGCAACCACCATCGCCACGATGAACGCGTATGTCAATAAAAGCAAGCCCTGGTACACTCGGACCGCCGCGAGCGGACCGAGCGACACGACCAGCGTTTCTTTCCCGACGGCTTTGTCCGCCTCGTAATCGGGAAACTCGTTGATGAGCAGAACAAGCAGAATGAGAATCGCCACCGGAACCGATGCCATCGCCGCCACAACGTCGAAGGAGAACGTCTGAATCCAGTAAGCTCCCATGAGCGTCAAGGGACCGAAGCCGAAGCCCACGGCGAGCTCCCCGAGACTGTGATAGCCGATGCGAATCGGCGAAGCGGTATAGAAGAACCCGCACAGAATCCCCGTCAGGCCGAACAGGACGATCGCTATTTTCTGCGTCGCCAGGACGAGATACACGCCAAGGACGACTGCCAGCGAGAAGCACAACAGAGCCGCAACCAGAATGTGTTGCGCGGGAATCTGCCCGTCCTGGATGACGCGGCTGCCGCCGTTGAAGGGGGAGAATTTCGAGTTGGCCGCATCGTTTCCGCTGCGATGGTCATAGTAATCGTTGGTCAGATTCGTCCCAAGGTGCGCCAGAGAAACGGCTGCCAGCGTCACAACGAAGTACACCGGATGGAACGAGCCTGTCCGATACCAGGCAATCGCTGTCCCCAGCACCACCGGCACAAAGGTCGCCGTCAGAAACGGTAGCCTCAGCGCCTTGAGCCAGATTTTCAGCCGCTCCACTTTAACCAATGGACTCCTCATGAAAACTCCTCGATTCGCTCGACGGGCAAACCAGATGCACACAATCCTGTTTTTTCAACCGCGTCATCTTACTCCCTTGTCTGCCCAAGTGCAAGCGGGCTTCAAAACTGGCTAGTCTCGGCGGGGCGGTGGTACACCTGAGTGGCTGGCCCGCTTCTGGGGGCTCCACGCTCACACTCGGCCACTCAAACGCAGCCGCGCCTCGGCGTTCTTCGCAGTGGCGTCGGGCAACACTGAATGGTATTATCACCGAAAAACGGGAACGTTTGAGGATACAGCAGAAATGACGAAATCGCCCGAAGAACGTCCGGCGAACAGCCAAGTGATTATCCTCTGCGGGGGCAAGGGAACCCGCATGGGCGGGACGGTCAACACTGTGAAGAAGGAGTTGGTGGAGATCGGTGATCGCCCAATGATCTGGCACGTGATGAAAATCTTCGCGGCGTCCGGCTTCGAAGATTTCATTCTGCCCTTAGGGTACCGTGGGCAGGACATCCGCCGATATTTCCTTGAATACAACCTGACGCACTCGCAGATTTCGTTCACGATCGGTGAGCGGCAGCCGGTTTTCCACGAGAAGATGCCGGAAAGCAACTGGCGGGTGACTCTCGTGGACACAGGACTGGACGCGAACAAGGGCGCCCGGGTCAAGCGGGTGGAGAAGTACATTACGACCGACCAGTTCCTATTGACTTACGGAGATGGCGTCGCGGACATCAATGTCCGCTCGCTGGTGGAGTTCCACAAAAAACACGGCAAGCTCGCGACAGTGACGGGCGTCCGGACGACTTCCCAGTATGGGCTGATGTGTGTGGACGATGACGGGAGAGTGGTCGAATACGTGCAGTACCCGTTGCTAAAGGAATGGACGAACGCGGGATTTATGGTCTTCGAGCGGCGGACGCTGGAGCATTTCAGCGAGGACAATCGTGTGGATTTGGAGAACGATGTGCTGGGGCGGCTGGCGAGTGAAGGGCAGTTGATGATGTATCGGCATGAGGGGTTCTGGCGGTCGGCGGATACGTTCCGCGAGATTCAAATGCTCAATGACTTGTGGAATTCGGGCGAGGCTCCCTGGAAGGTCTGGTAGAAAGGTCCCGATTGAATACGCGGATGAGCAACGAGAATGACTTCTGGCGAGATAAGCGGGTTTTTGTGACCGGGTGCACGGGGATTCTCGGCTCGTGGCTGACAAGGGCTATCGTGGACCGAGGAGCCGACGTTGTCGGGCTGGTGTACGATGAAAACCCACGGTCGGAGCTTGCGCGGTCGGGCTATCTCGGTCGAATCACAGTAGCTCACGGCTCGGTGACAGACTTTGCGTTGATGGAGCGGCTTCTTCACGAATTCGAGATCGAGGTCGTCTTTCATCTCGCGGCGCAGGCGCTTGTGACTGTTGCGAATCGCGACCCACTTTCCACATTGGAGACGAATGTTCGCGGCACGTGGAACGTGCTTGAGGCAGTGCGCAGGTCAGGGAAAGTCGGGCGGCTGGTTATTGCTTCATCCGACAAAGCGTATGGCGACCAGGAAGCCCTGCCTTACACGGAAGAGGCGCCGCTAATGGGACGGCATCCGTACGATGTCTCGAAGTCGTGCGCGGACCTCATCGCTCTCTCGTACGGACACACGTATGGACTGCCTGTGGCGATAACCCGCTGCGGGAACATCTTCGGCGGGGGCGACCTTCACTGGGACAGGATTGTGCCGGGAACAATTCGCAGTGCGCTTCGCGGCGAGCGACCTATCGTCCGCAGCGACGGGTCATTCAGACGCGACTACATTTATGTGAAGGATGTTGTGTCGGGCTATCTTCTACTCGCTGAAAAGATGGACAACCCTTCCATCAGGGGTCAGGCGTACAACTTCGGCCACGACAGGCCGTTGACCGTTCTGGAAATCGTCCGAGAGATTCTGGACGCGTGCGGGCGGACAGACCTCGAGCCGGTGATCCTCAACGAAGCGAAGTACGAGATTCGCGACCAGTATCTCGACAGCAGCAAGGCTCGGAAACTGCTCGGATGGAAGCCAGCTTATACCCTGCGCGAAGCCCTCGCGGAGACGGTGGAATGGTACCGGACGATGTGAGAAAGGAAATCCTGGCGAAGGTGCGGGAGTTCCATGCTCTGGCGCATGGCGACTGCCCCTTCGAGGCAGGCAAAACCCGCATCCCGTATGCGGGGAGAGTGTACGACGAGCGTGATATGCAGGAGATGGTCAACGCCGTGCTCGATTTCTGGCTCACGCTCGGGCCGTACGGAGACGCCTTCGAGGAGAAATTGAAATCGTTCTTGGGCGTTTCTGAGGTGATCTTGGTCAACTCGGGGTCCTCGGCGAATCTCGTGGCCGTGAGCGCTCTGTGCTCAAAAGAAATTGAGAACCATCTCCGTCCCGGCGATGAGGTCATCACACCTGCTGTGACTTTCCCAACAACAGTCGCTCCTCTCGTCCAGAACAATCTCGTCCCCGTCTTCGTAGATTGCGAATTGGGGACGTACAATCTCGACGCGTCGTTGCTGGACGAAGCGGTATCCGAGCGGACGCGAGCGGTTTTTCTGGCACATACTCTGGGCAATCCGTGCGACATGGATGCGATTATGGATTTTGCCCGGAAGCATGAGTTGTTCGTCATCGAGGATGTCTGCGATGCTCTGGGGTCGCGGTACGACAATACGGCGGTGGGAACATTCGGCGATTTGGGCACACTGAGCTTCTATCCAGCGCATCACATCACGACGGGCGAGGGGGGCGCGGTTGTGACAAACGACGAGCGGCTGGCTCGTGTCGCTCGCTCGGTGCGCGACTGGGGACGGGAGTGCTACTGCACGCACCGCACGAGAAACCCGCACGGCGAGTGCGGGCGGCGGTTCGAATTCGAGATACGGGGGATGTCAGGGAACTATGACCATCGTTACGTTTACTCAAATATCGGGTACAATCTCAAACCGACTGACATTCAGGCGGCCCTCGGCTGTGCCCAGATGGAGAAACTCCTGAAGTTCATCGAGGCTCGAAAACGGAACTTCGGACAACTCCACGCGGGGCTGGAGGAGTTCGAGGAGTTTCTGATGCTGCCGACATGGAGCGAGAAAGCGGAAGTCGCGTGGTTTGCCTATCCCATAACGGTCCGGGAGGCGGCGCCTTTTTTGCGAAAGGAACTCCTTCTGTGGTTGGAGGAAGGACTTATCCAGACCCGGCTTCTCTTCGCGGGGAACATCCTCCGGCAACCGGGCTATCGGGACATCCCGCACCGGGTTGCGGGGCGGCTGACAAACTCGGACCTCGTGATGCGAAACTCGTTTTTCATCGGGGTCTATCCCGGGTTGCGTGAGGAACACATAGCGTATGTTATTGATAGGTTTGGGAAGTTCTTTCGCCGTTTGTGAAAAACGGATAGAATGGGGATAAACTGAAAACGGCGCCACCGCGGACCGGGGGTGTGCGATCTGTCCGACCCCGCCAACACGCCTTGAGGACTGCAATCCCGCGACAGTAAAAAATGAAACTCAGCATCATCGTCTGTGCCTACAACGAGAAGAACACGATAATGACCGTGCTCGAGCGGGTACGGGCGGTATCCCTCGGACCCGGATGGGAGAAGGAGATTGTCGTCGTGGACAACTGCTCGACGGACGGAACACGGGAACTCCTTCGGACAGTCAAAGGCGACAACATCAAGGTCATCTTTCATCCGAGAAACTTAGGCAAAGGAGCCTCGATTCGCACGGCGGTCCGAAACTGCACCGGCGATTATGCCATCATCCAGGACGCAGATTTCGAGTATGACCCCGCGGAGATTCCTCGCTTCCTCGAGAAGGCGATGTCCGACCATTTGGACGCCGTGTACGGCTCGCGGACGTTGGCAGGCAAGGTCCGTTACATCTACTCGCGGAATTACTGGGGTGTGCGACTTCTCACAGGGCTGACGAACCTGCTGTTTCGCACCCGCTACACGGATGTGGCGACCGCGAGCAAGATGGTGCGGACCTCGGTGCTGAGGTCGCTGAACCTGGAGGGCTGCGGCTTCGACCTGGACTTCGAGCTGAGCAATAAGTTAGGGAAGCGCCGCCATCGAGTCGCCGAAATCCCGATCACCTACCGCCCTCGGTCCATCGAGGAGGGGAAGAAAATCCGGGCTAAGGACGCTCTGATCGCATTTTTCCGAATCGTCGGCGACCGCTTCCGATGATGGTCGCGCAGGTTGTTTGTCCACGTGTTTCAAACTGAGGAGAAGAAATGAAGCATTCAGTCGCAGTTATCGGAATGGGTTACTGGGGCAAGAACCTGGTTCGCGTGTTCCACGAACTGGGCGCCCTGAAAATCGTCTGCGACGTGAACCCGACACGCGCTGCGGAAATCGCCGAGAAGTATCCAGGGGTACGCTTTGTCACGGATAGCGATGAAGTGCTGTCGGACGCGGAGGTCGCCGGAGTCGTCATTGCCACACCCGCGGCAACGCACGCCGAGGTGGTTCGGCGAGGCCTTGAGGCCGGAAAGCACGTTTTCGTCGAAAAGCCGCTAGCTCTTTCCGCGGAGGAAGGAGAGGAACTCGTAAAGCTCGCCGAGCAAACCGGTCGGGTGCTGATGGTCGGTCACATTCTGCAATATCATCCGGTCGTACCGAAGCTGAAGGAGCTGATTTCACGGGGCGATCTGGGGCAAGTCCGGTACATCTATTCGAACCGGCTGAACATCGGCAAAATCCGGACGGAAGAGAACATCCTGTGGAGCTTCGCGCCGCACGACATCTCGGTGGTTGTGGAGCTACTGGGCGAGGACCCGAGCGAGGTGAGGTCGCACGGCGGTTCATACCTTCACAGCGAGGTGGCGGACGTGACGGTGAGCGACTTCGTCTTTCCGAGCGGCGTCCGGGGGCACATCTTCGTGAGCTGGCTGCATCCGTTCAAGGAGCAGCGGCTGGTGGTGGTTGGCTCGAAAAAAATGGCGGTCTTCGAGGACACTGCGAAGGACAAGCTGATTCTCTACCCGCACACGGTGGAATGGATTAACCGGGCGCCGACTGCCATTAAGGGCGAGGTGGAAGTCGTGCCCGTCGAGATGCGGGAGCCGCTGAAGTTAGAATGTCAGCATTTCCTCGAGTGCATGGACACGGGGCGACCGCCGAAAACCGATGGCAGGGAAGGTCTGAGAGTTCTGCGGATACTCGAGGCGTGTCAAAAATCCCTCGAGACCGGTGGGGCAACCGTCTCGCTCGCTGCTCAGAAAAAGCCCCCCAAGGCAAAACTGCCGTACTTCGTCCACGAATCGTCCTATGTTGACGACAACTGCCAGATCGGCGAGGGGACGAAGATATGGCACTTCAGCCACGTCATGTCCGGGGCCAAAATCGGCAAGAATTGCAGCCTGGGGCAAAATGTCAACGTCGGGGGACAAGCCGTCATCGGCAATCACGTCAAAATCCAGAACAACGTCTCCGTCTATGACGAGGTGATTATCGAGGACGAGGTCTTCTGCGCTCCCTCGATGGTCTTCACGAACGTCATCAATCCCCGCAGCGAAATCGTCCGAAGGGACGAGTACCTCCGCACCCTCGTGAAATACGGCGCCACGCTCGGGGCGAACTGCACGATTCTCTGCGGCAACACAATCGGCCGGCATGCGTTTGTCGCCGCGGGGGCGGTGGTGACGAAAGACGTGCCGGACTTCGCGCTCGTGATGGGGGTGCCCGCGAAGATCGTCGGCTGGATGTGCCGGTGTGCTGCCTCTCGGCTCGAGTTCGACTCTAACGGCGACGGAGTCTGCCCCGTCTGTAGCCGAGCGTACCGCAAAGACGGAGACCGGGTGACGGAGAAAGATGCGGGGTAGCGATTCAGAACCGGTCGGACAGGTCGGACCAGTCGGACCTGTCAGACAAGTCGGACGAACAAAAAGAGAGGAGCTTCTTGTCATGCACGGCAAGCATGAGTTGATCCCCCCTCATGGCGGCTATCGCAAGCTGCGCAGTTTTCAGTGCGCGCAGGCGGTGTACGACGCCACGGTCGTCTTTTGCGACTGGTTCGTGGAGAAGCGCTCCCGCACGCGCGACCAGATGATCCAGGCCGCCCGCAGCGGAGTGCAGAACATCGCCGAAGGCAGCATGGCCTCGGCGACCTCGAAGAAAACCGAGCTCAAACTGACCGGCGTGGCCAGAGCCAGCCTGGAGGAGTTGCTTCTGGACTACCAGGACTTTTTGCGCCAACGGGGATTGCGACTCTGGGCGAAGGATTCGCCGGAGGCGCTCACGGTGAGGAGGAAGTACCAGTCTGACCCATCCGACCCTTCCGACAGGTCTGACACGTCGGACAGGTCCGACCCCTACGGCATTGCCACGGCTTCGCCCGAGGTCGCGGCCAACACCCTAATCTGTCTGATCAACCAAGCCAGTTATCTGCTGGGGCGGCAATTGCAGAAGCTGGAACAAGCCTTTCTCGCCGAAGGCGGCTTCACAGAGCGCCTCTATCGCGAGCGGCAGAGACATCGCGACCGTCTCTGAGCGCTTTTACCACACCGCTCGTCGAAGAAGTTGCTGTTGGTTGGGAGGAGTGCCTGCGCTGAAGGGTTGTGCTCGGGTACGAAGTCGCGCCGGGGCGAGCCCGCCGCGGGTCAGAAGCCGACACCCGAGGAAAAGAGACGGATCGCAGAGAAGATCGGGAGCGGGGGGCAGTGAACATGGACCCCGCAACATTCAAGGCGCCTTTCACTGTCTCCGGTCAGGTAATAGAGAAAGGCTTCGACCGAGAAAGGGTCTGGCCCCTTCGCAAGCTCTGTAGTCCTGAAGCTAATGTCGGGCGGAGGTGGCAAACTTCGCTCGCCGGGCTCCCGCAAAAGCGACACATACGCACACGTTGTGATTTCGTGTTGACATACGGCAGCAATTCTGGTAAGATGCTGTCATAATCAAGGCAAAAACTGCGAAGACTGTTGCGCGCGTGCCACTGGGAAGATAACAGGGCAGGCGGCTGCACTGTGGAGGTGCTGGCTGCTTGCCCTTTTTGTGTTTCCGGAGGCACGAGGACGGAAATCGCCATGTGCTTGCGGAAGGAACAGGAGGATTGAAATGTTGAACGTGAAGTCGAGGAGGGAGAACGTTCGGGGAAAATCGAGGCTTCGACTATATCTGGAGATGAAGGACTCCATTGAGAAAGTTCTGGCGAGCGGTGCGGCGTCTTTCTTAAGGGCTTCGGCGGGGTGCGAGTACTGGCGGCGGCCGGCGACGAACGTCGGAGCAAACGTCTCGCGGCATCGGAAGGGGCTGCTGGTCGAATGCGCCGGTACGAATCTTCTCACGAAGAATACCGGGGCGAGCCAGGAGGACATTGACCTTCGCTGGAACAACATGGACAACGGCTGCCTGCGGGCATTCTTCTTCGACGGGGATTGCTCGGACGAGATGGGAAGCGAGGACGGCGTCCCGACGAACATCACGTACAAGCCGACGATCCGGTACTGGCCCCAGAGCACAATGCTGCGGGGGCAAGCTGGCGATTTCAACGGCACGTCGAGCAAGGTGAGCATCGGCTCGGCAGCGGATATTGACACCCTGACGGAATTCACGATTGCCTTTTGGACGTACTGTCGAAGTCTGGGCGGCGGCAGCACCGGCAAGTTCCTTGATAAGGCTTGGAATTCCGGGGCTACACGGTTCGAGGTCTCTTATGACAACGGGAGCTATGTCGGCTTGTAT
>JAUYEE010000295.1 GCA_030691545.1 bacterium
TTGAGGCTCCTTGGAAGGAAAGCACAGCTCTTGGTCGGCGAACGTGAAGGGAAAGCTCAGTAGAAGGTGAAGTTGTAATACCTCTTCATTACGAGAGGCTTCGCTCGCCGAGCGAGCAGCTTCCCATTGCTGTAAATGCGAATGCTCGAGTCGTCGAGAAGAATCACATCGTCGTTGCCGTCGTTGAACATGTCCGCCACATAGCAGAATGGTGTCTCCCGGTCCGTCGGGTGGGGCGGAGGGTCCAGGAAACAAACGAGTTGCTCGCCCACGGCGTCGAAAATCCCGTCCGCCCGCGGGATAATGATCTCCATCACACCATCGCCATCCCAGTCAATGAGGTCATGGAATCGCGCGTAGTCCGGGGGGTAGCTCCCGAGGATGTTCCCCTTCGCGTCTAACAGCGTCAAGCGGTCCGGAGGCTCACCCGGCTCACCCGCGATGTCCACGACGATCTCCTTGCCAGGGATGTCTGTTCGCACATCTCCGGCGCGGGCGCTCTGAAAATGAAGCACAGCACCGGGACCCATCTGCCACACCCTTTTCCCTAAATGGTCCGTGAGAATCAGGTCCATCCCGCCGCAGCAGGTCGTCAAGTACCAGGGTTGATTCGGGGACTTCCCGTCCAGGTCCCAGCAGACGCGGGCCGTGTCGGCATGCCCGGCGGGTTCAGGCATCAGACGCCACATTTCGCGGCCATCATCGTCCAGAAGCGTGTAACCGCAAAAGAGCTCATCCTTTCCATCCCCATCAACGTCCTCTGGGCAGGGATGATGCCCCGTGTTTCCGCCCCATTCCCATAAGAGATGGAAGTGTTTGTCGTAAGCCCAAACCCGGTCATATCGCGTTTTGATGAGGATATCGCTTGGTCTTCTGCCCCCTGTGAGGTTGGCGATGATGATACAGTCGGCAACGTCCAACCCCTTCGGAAGAGGCCATCGCTTCTCTTCAGCGCCATCCCGTCCGCTCGCCACAACGAGGTATCCCGTGACGCTGTACAGAACCTCGTTCTCGCCATCTCCGTCAATGTCGTATATCTCGGCGGGGACGTCGTACGTGATTGCGGCGCCTCCACCATGCCCCCATTGCCACAGGACATCTCCCTCGCGGTTGTAAGCGGTTAGTGCGGTAACTGCTTGATTCCGATTCCGCGCGGTCAGAAGGTCGAGGTCACCATCGTTATCGAGGTCGCCGATGGCCAGCCACTCTGCTTCTCTCCCTTCGGGAACCTCGATCACCTTCGAGGGCGAGACTTCCTCCACCGGACCTTCGACGGGACAGGAAAAACCCTTCGCATTCTCAAATCGGATCAGGTGATTCAGGTACACTTGCCTGGTTCTCTCGGAGCCAGGTGTCGCTTTCACCTCGCTCGCATCTCCCGAAGGAAGTCCGGAACGAGCCGCCGCATTCTCTGCGGCCACACCCCTCTCGAGCGAATTGCCAATAGTACTCGGGACAATTCCTGCCGCTGCCATTGCGACGCAGGCAAGGCTCACCTTGACGCTTGGCGCGGGATTCCGCTTTTTTCTTGAGCCTGTTTTCATACGCTTGGTACCACGATGCGTGCGTTCCCTGGAGACCGCGTTTCCCGACTTATCTCAAATTCGGTTGCCTGCTCGGTCGGTGGGGACAAGCGACTCAAACGGGTCGTTTGTCGCGCGAATCCACTCGTCGAGAATCGCGCTGAGTTTCTCTTTTGCGGCCGTGTGAGCCTCATTTGCCGCCAGATTTTTCAGTTCCCCGGGATCGCTGCGCAAATCATAAAGCTCCTCCCCCCACTTTCGGTAGCGTGTGTATTTCCAGTCCTTCGTTCGCACCATGCGGATAGGATTCACCCATTTTTGCTTCGAGTAGTACTCGCCAATGACGAAATCGCGCCAGGCGGTTCTTTTCCCATCAAACAGGGGCGCCAGGCTTTTCCCGTGGATACCCTCGGGCGCCGGGAGACCGACGAGATCGCACAGCGTCGGCAGCAAGTCCACGTTCACAACGAGTTCCTCGACGCGTCGTCCCGCCGCGATTGTTCCCGGAAAGGAGATAGCCAGCGGAATCATGACGAGTTCCTCGTACATGGCAGGTCCCTTGAAAGGCAATCCATGTCCGCCTCCGTGGTCGCCATGGTCGGAGGTGAACACAACGACCGTCTCTCGTTCCAGCCGCCTTCGGCGCAAAGCGGCAAGGATTCGCCCGATGTTCGAGTCAACTTTCTCCACCAGGTACTCGTAAACGTTCAGATACTCGAGCCAGCCCTCTTCCGTGAGCCCGAGCACAACTTTTCCTTGATCCTCGAGGAGGTACTGAAGCTGCGGCCGAGGTTTCTTCGCCAAGTCATCCCGCAGGTTCGCCGGCAGCTTGATTCCGCGGCTGCTCCGGCGAATCGTCTTCGATAACCTCTCAAACCCATAAATGTCGTGTGGATTGACGAACGACGCGAACAGGAAAAACGGTTCGGCAACCTCGTTCAGAAATTCCACTGATCTCTCGGCGACAGGTTCGCCAACGCCGCGCCCGCACTCGTCATAGACCTTCCATCCGTAATCGTGAGCGTCCCCGCCAAGATGCCACTTCCCGAAGTATGCCGTTCGATAACCTGCTTCCGAGAAGACATGACCGAGGGATGGCAATTCTTCGGGCAAGGAATTTCCCCCCGCGGCGCCGATGTTTCCCATGACGGTGGTCGCGTGGGGGTACAGGCTCGTCATGATAGAGGAGCGGGAGGCGGAGCACTGCGGCGTCGAGCAGAACGCGCGGGTAAACAGGACCCCCTCACGGGCGACACTGTCCATGGCAGGCGTCCTTACGGATACCTGACCGCATATTCCCAGGTAGGGATAGCGTTGTTGGTCGGTCATCACAAAAAGAACGTTGGGGCGGGGAGCCCTCGCGGGAAGAATGACTGGCGGGAAAAACTCTGCTGCTATCAGCCCCCCTGCCGCCTTCAGGAACTCTCTTCGGTTGAGGTTCCTTGCAGAGCCTTGCGAGCCAAATCGCTTCATCGCCTTCTTTGCCATCCTGCAAAACCTGCGCTGTCTGAATCGCGAACTCACACCCTGAGCGATGACAGACTCTCTTGCGGCCACTGCCCCGTTACGAACCGTATTTTGCATCCTTGACTCTTCGCCTGACCGCTTCGATCACTTCCGGTAGGGTCGAATTCGCTGCCATGTTGACCGCAAAACCCGGTACCGCCATCCCAGGATCGAGATAGACTCTATAAGTGGCTAACGTCTTGGAAGCATCGGGTCCATAGCGCTCCAACTCCCACGACGACTCATTGACCTTCATCTCGCCGATGACCATATTCGCGCGAGTCGTGAAGCGGTACAGGTCTCGCTCGATCCGGAGGATATACCGCTTGTTCGGCATCGGCCACGGAAAATCGCCCACACCGTACATGTACACAATGCTCCCGGGTGGTTCATCGCACTTGTATTCCCGCAACCGGCCCTCGAGTGTCGCCAGGTCTTCCGGTAGTGCTTCCTTCACCAAGTCAAGGGCTTCGGGGCGAATAGCGAAGCACTCAAGGAGATTGGGCATGAATTTCCTATGTTCGTTATAGTCACTGATGACCTTCCAGACCCTTTCGCGGGGAGCATCTATGACACCCGTGACCTTACCGAGACGCGTATCACACCCCGCCTTTTTCTCAATATTCACAATCACCTCTCCGTCGCGGAGTGCCTCGTCCTCCTTCTTTCCGCCGACGCTGTGCTTCGCAGAAGAACACGACGTTGCCAGGAATGAAATCAGACAGAAAGTCACGGCAGGTTTCAAGCACTGATGCACCAACTGGTCCTCCATGAAGCTGTTTTCGCCGCGTGGGCCATTCGATTCTTCGGCATCAAACCTTAACGGACATTCCACCGCCCGTCAATGGATATAACAGTTCACATCGAAAAGTGACCGACGCGAACCCATGCCGGTGCGCAAAAGGCAGCCCCCGTGCGCGAAGCACGGGGGCCGTCTCGTTATCGGTTCTACGACCGACTACTGTCCGAGGATGCGGTAGTATCCGGTCTTGTCCGCTGGCATAGCTTGGGTGAAGCTGGTCTGCGTGAACGGACCCGCAATCTTCGTCCAGGTCCCCTTCACGTTGGTGGTGTACTCTACCGAGTACTGTCCCGGACCAAAGGCATCCCAGCTTAC
>JAUYEE010000003.1 GCA_030691545.1 bacterium
GAATGTGTCCCGTCGGTCGGAAAATCGGTCATGCTCGACCGAGCTACGACCTGTTCCCGCCTCACTGTCGAGGGACCGCGAGCCCTGTTCGGCAGGATCCCTCGGCATAGCCAGGCCCACACAGGGATGGGCCTGAGAAAACAGCCGTTGGCTGAATCAGCTTTTCGCACCTGCAAATCGTGACATCGTACCGGTGCTGCCGCGCCACGCTGTGCGACAAGATGGGCGGGATAAGATGAGCGGTTGATAAACAACCCAGCAGTGTTTGAAACCGCACACCTGGCGCCTATCCGGAAATATTGTGAGCAACATATGTGCCCGCAAAGGAGTGAAGGACTTGCCGTGAGCATCGTTCCGTGGAATTCATTCTGCTATGGGAGGTTACAAGCGAGTTTATTTCCTCCATCTCCCCTTCCGGCACCAACTTCTCCTCGCGCTACCGCCCAGAAGCGCAGAAGGAGCTCCACAGTTTCGCAGAGGTTCCTCAACAGAATACGCGGGCAGGGAACCCTGCCAGAGCTCTCGCACCGTATGGCATCTGCACGCTATGCGAAATCGGGTTTCGCTCAGGTCCGATGCGGCAACGAAGGCACGGGGTAGCACGAAAAGCTTCTCGCGCATGCGGGAGGCTGTCTCCGAAAATCAGAGAGGCCAACCCCAGAGAATCCGACACTCGCGCGCCCCTTCGGAGAAACCTCGATCTTGGAAAGGCTGCTGCCAGCAGAGCTCCATTCCCGTGCGGCGATGTGAAATGCAGCACGCTTTCTTTTCGTCTGAACCTGTCCTTCTTTGCGGGGACGTTCTTGCCCGTCTGTTTTCCCGAACCCGAATCCCCCAAGACGGTGATTGAACGCCAGGGCCGTTCGTTGCTACTATGTCAGTCAGCAAGACACCGCCGGAGCTCCTCCCCGTGAAGAAGCTCCAGGCAAAGCTTCAGAAGTGCGGCCTCAACGCAAGTCAGAAATCGTGATAGGATTCAACGGCGGCACCATCGCCCGTCTCAACGTGGCCGTCCCGTGCATTCGTGGGCAGGTCGCCGAGAGGGCGGCATGGTTTCGCAGGCGACAGACTGACCGTGCGCCAACACATGCAAACTGAGAATAAACGCCGGGTGTCCAGATTGTCGCTTCGGAAGCCCTCCCCGACATCCACGGACTTCTCATCGGTCGTCTTGCTATCCACCCTTCTTTTGTCGCCGAGCAGCCCCTCCGACGGCTGTCCGTTCATTTGTCACCCTGTTACTACGGTCGCACACCTACTACAGCCCCAGGATTCCTCCGAATTCTCCCAGCGTCGGGACGGCACTCGCGCGAAAGGCAGGGCGGGCACTCCCTCCGGGCAACCCTCACGGGGGATGTGAAAGGGGATACGAAAGGGTAACATTGGAAGTGCCCGCACTTGGGACGGGGGGTGAAAGCTTCGGGTGTGCCAATACTTCATTATCGTCAACTCGATAAACAAGTTTCAGAAACGGCATCTCCGCGAGGGGAAGCGACCCGTACGGCAGACCTCAAATCCCTCGTTGGGCAAGGCGGCGCGGGCACCATCCTCGCCCAACCCCACCAAGGTGGCTATTGGCTAACCCAGTGTTGCAGGGCGATTCCAGTGCCCGCACCTGGGGCTTCTCTGCCTTGCCCTGATTATCGCTTGGACTGATTCGCAGACTTCCTTTGCCTCGCTCGGGCCAGAACTCCGCACGTTCCGTTAAGCGCCTTCTTGCCCTCACTTGGTTTTGTCTGTCCCTATCAAGGCGGCGCGGCTCCCTCATCCTCCCTCAGCCGGTCGCAACCGCCGCCCCGCGCTCGAGCGTCACGGCTTTTTCTAAACGCCGGCGCACTATTCCAAGAAGTTCGCGGGCAGTACACGCATCTTCCGGAAAGCACGCCACGCCGAAACGCAGGTCAATTCCCCCGTGACAGTGGGTTTTGTAACGGTCTATCGCGGCCAAGGCGCCATCGCGACCTGTCTGCCCCATCAGGACTACCGCACGTCCCTCGAAAGTGCAGAGTTCATCGCTGTCCCGGAGGATCGGCCATAGCAGGTCGTTGAAGTCAACATTTCCTTTCACCGGCGCCACCATCACCGAAGAAAGCGAGCGGTGATAGCGAACGGAACACCGAAGCTCATAATCAAGGATGGGTTCCAGCCGGAACGATCGTCGCCGCATGTCCCAAATGTGCTCGCGCAGTCAAACGGTGACGCACTGCGTTTGAGGGGCCAGGCTCCCCGCACAGCTCCGCCCTCTCAGTTACATCCTCTGCGATGCAACCTACGGGGCAATGTCCCTCACGAGCCAACCTTGTATTGGTTGGCGACATAGGCCTCAGACGAAAAAAGCCCTCGCCCGCGAGATGTCAACCTCGCAAGGAGGGCAATCGTGGCCCACCGGCAGAGCAGCAACTCTGTGTGCTCTCCGGTTCGGGTACCAGCGCGTTCTGCGCTGGCCCCTGTTTGCAGCGGAAACCTTACGGCTTCCTACCGCAGCAAGCGAACATATTATTAGAAATAGCTCGGCCGGGAGGCATCACTGGCCTCGCCTCAAGAATAAGGGTTATGGTTACCCTCCTGGCGTTTCACAGACGAGCTCCTCCCTTTCTATGCGAACCGTGGCCGAAACATTGACGTCTCTCGGCAGACACCAAGCTCAAAACGCGAGCTTGCACGTTCGCCTCTTCGTGGCAGTCAGCCTGGGAAACCATATGTTCAGCCACGGGAATCCTATGCCTTTGTCGTTGGCGACCTGCTCAAGATCTCGCAGGTGGCGATGATTGCTTTTGCGGTCTCTTCTATCTTGCGCCGGTTTCGGCGGCTCTCCGCCTGCATCCGACGCAAAGCTTCTCCTTCCGATATGCCGAGGTATTGGGCGAGTATCTCTCTTGCCCTGTCAACGACCTTCCGTTCCTCGAGCCTTTGCCTTAAGCCATCCGTTTCCTTTTTCATTTTCTGGTAGTCTTCAAATCTGGCCAGGGCCAGGCCCATCGCGGCGTCGAGCTGCTTCACGGTCACCGGCTTCACGAGATAGGCGAAGGCGCCCGATTCCGCCGCTTTCTTCACGAGGCTGTGGTCCGAAAATGCCGTGAGCATAAGGATGGCAATCGGGCACGTCTCCGTGATCTCATGCGCCGCGTCTAACCCGTCCCGCTCGGGCATCTCAATATCCAGAATGGCCATGTGCGGACGGGACTTCTTCACCATCTCCACAGCCTCTTCACCCGTCCGAGCCGACGCGACAACCCGGTGTCCTAAGCTTTTCAGCATTCGTTGCAGCCCCAGCTCAACGATGGAATCATCCTCGGCAATGACAACTCTCACGAGTCTGTCCTTCCTCGGTAGTTATTTTGGGAGTGCCGGTGTTTTCCCTACCGGGCCTTGTCCCGCGGAGAGGTTGATCATGGGACGAGGGAATCAGAGCGCTCGAGCGCGTAAACCGAGCCGCCTGGCTCGCGAAAAACCGCTTGCCCTCAACTCGGTCTTGATGATGGCAGTCGAGCATGATGCGCAGCCCCCCGGCGCGACAAAAAACCCTCCTTCCGCACGGATGGTCACAGTGGCTACGCGTGGCTGTTCTGCAACCCCCGCACCACCCTTTTCCGTTTCCGCAAGACCCGCTCGGCATCGGTCGCCAAAGAGGTGTTCGGCGAAGACCCTCTCCCGGGCGACCTCGTCGTCGATCGCTACCACGCTTACAACAAGGCCCCATGTCGTCTCCAATACTGCTATTCCCACCTATTGCGAGAAGTCAAAGACCTTCGCAAGGAATTCCCGGATGAGGCGGAAGTTCAAAGCTTCGTGGGCACATTCGCCCCCCTTCTGGCCGACGCCATGAGTTTGCGAGGTCTTCCGATCAGCGACACGCAGTTCTATCCAGATGCCAAGAGGACCAAGCAGGCCATCCTCGAGGCCGTCGAGCATTCCGCCAGTCACCCTGGCATCCAATATATCCAGGACATCTTCCGTCGCAACCCCGAAAGGATGTATCGCTGGGTCGAGGATCGCAATGTCCCCGCCGACAACAACCTCGCGGAACGGACGCTGCGCCCCTTGGTCATCGCCCGCAAGGTTAGCTTCGGCTCCCAGTCCGACGCCGGGGCTAAAACCCGTGAAATCCTCATGAGTGTCGTTGTGACCCTCAAGCAGCGCTTCGACGACTTCCAAACCCGGTTCAAAAACGCCCTCGATTGCCTCGCCAAAAATCCCAACCTCGACCCCTATGACCTCCTCTTCAAACAAGACCCGCCACAACCCGCCCATAACTGAGGGATTACCTCAAAACCGTCCCACTCGTGAAATCAAGGGCCGTGAGGGGGAATTGTCGTAAGTCGTAAGTCGTTGCCGTTGAGGGGGAAAAATATATGCCGGGAAGCGGAGTCGAACCGCTGACACGCGGATTTTCAGTCCGCTGCTCTACCACCTGAGCTATCCCGGCATATTCCGGAGGTTCGAGGCAAAGGGAGCAACGCAAACCGGCACGCTGAACACGGGACGGGCGGCTTTCCGCATGCACACACAGGCTATCAGAAGCTAACGCGGGCAATCAAGAGATTTTTGTGGCGGCAGCGCGCGACGGTAAGTTCGGAGACTTCTCCATGGACTCCTGCCTGTGAGATACCCAGGGCGGCGGGAGACGAGACGCTTTCCTCATCTCCTCCGCTGGTTGCTGCAAGGATGCTTGACAGGGATAACCGGTGCCTCAATACTTCGCAATGGCTCACGTCGATTGAACCGCAGTCGCAGCGAGCCGTTACCGGGCGCTGACCACGGCCACCAGCATTTCCAGAGCGAGGTGACCGAAACGGAGCGAAATCTGTGAAAATCCAACGTTGCTCGACCAATGGAATCCTTGTGGAGGGTTATGCTCTATGAAGGTTTCTCGGAGAAACGCTTTGAAGATTGCCGGATTGTTTGCAGTAGCGAAGGTTGGGAAGTTGCTGGGCGAGGCGGGAGGCATCGAGCCTCATGTCCGCACGCTTCCGGTCACCGCGGACGGCTCCCCAAAGCGGTCCGAAAGCGGCGTCGGCGCCCTGATAGCATGGGCGGACAAGCTGTGGGCAGTGACGTATCTCAGTGAGCCAAATGCTGGTTCGGGCACCGGCCTCTACGAAATTGACGAGAATTTCACGATCCGCAAGCTGCACGTCAGCAACGGCGTTTATGCCAATCGCCTGCTTCACGCACAAAGCAACCAGGTGAGTATCGGCCCGTACATGATTGACTGCGAGGGCAAGGTTCGCGTCGTCGAGGAGCTCGTTGCAGAACGTCTCACCGCGACGATGACCCACCTGAAAGACCCTGCCAACAAGCTCTATATTCTGACGATGGAGGGCATGTTGCATGAACTCGACGTTCACAGTCTGAAGGCAACGAAGTTGTTTGATCTCACCAAAGAGCTTTCCATCAAGGGTGACCCGCATTTTAAGGGAGGGTACACGAGCCAGGGTCGAGTCGTCGTCGCGAACAACACGTTCACGGGGCCCGGCGATACAGATGGGCGGCTCGCGGAGTGGGACGGCGAGAGATGGACGATCCTCGAAAAGAAGCCGTTTATGGAGGTGGCGAGCCGGTCGGGATTCGGCAATGTCATTTTCGCCACGGGATGGGATGAGCTTTCGGCGATCCTCAAGGTCTGCATCCGACGAAAGTGGTTGACATACCGATTGCCGAAGGCAAGCCACGCGTTTGACCAGTACTGGCAGACCGAGTGGACGCGAATCCGCGAGGTCGAAACAGAGCGCTATCTGATGGACTGTCACGGGATGTTCTACGAGCTATCGCCGGTCGCTTTCCACGACGCCATCTGGGGCGTGCGTCCCATCTGCACTCACCTGCGCATTGTCCCCGATTTTTGCTCGTTTCGAGGCTTCTTTGTCATGGGAGGAAACGAGGCCGCGGCCGCTGGCGGAAATCTCCTTTCCCCGCAGCCGCAAAGCGGAATTTGGTTCGGGCACACAGACGATCTGTGGCGATTCGGCAAGCCGCAGGGCTGGGGAGGCCTCTGGCGGGATACGGTCGTGAAAGCCGGGGAGGTTTCTGACGCCTTCCTCATGACAGGATTCGACAAGAAAGTGTTGCACGTATTTCAGGAAGGTGCAGGCTCGACCGACTTCATCATCGAGACTGATTTTCTTGGGCAAGGGATCTGGAGAAAGTACGAGAGCATCCGCGTCGCCTCCGGAGAGTACAAATACCACGTCTTCCCGTCGGGCTTCAGCGTGCATTGGGTTCGCCTTCGCTCGTCACAAGACTGCGAAGCGACCGCGGAATTCTTGTACAGTTGACGCTTGGCCACCCAACGGCAAGTGACGCCCCACGCCGCCTGAGTTATGGCGCGTCGCCGCGGGGCGATCAGCGCGCAGACGCTCGCGAGGGGGCCTGCCCCCGGCCCTTCTGCGGAAGCTCATCATACACGCGGATTTCACAGACATGCGGCGTGTCATGCTCGTTATCGCGAGCGGGGGATTTGAGCACGAGCCGAAGGCGGTCGGAGATAAGGCTGTCGAACGTGTGGACGAGGCGACGCTTTCGGTTGCGCTCGACCGTCGCCACCGAGCGCCATCCGCTGGCATCGGCGATATCAAGACTGTAGTTCGAACAGGACAACGACTGAGTCTGGAACGTGATGTGGACGGTGTTGAATCGCTGGGGCTTGTCGAACTTCAGTACGATCCATTGAGGCAATGGTTTCTCGGGGTGCGGTCCCCACGAATGCGGCACCCCGTTCACGGCGCGGTTGAACCCGTCAATGATGTTCTCCGGGGACAGAGCGACGGTCGGTACTTCGCGGACGCTTGGTACATCGCCCGGCGAGAGCTTGAACTTGTGACACTCCTCTCGGACCGTCCAATTTGGTCCGCCGTAGGCGCGGCACGTGTCTTTGACAAAGACAGGATACAGGTCCCATTGCAGCCCGTTCGCCGGCGGGAGAAAGACGTAGTAGAAGCGATCCCGAGGAACGAGGCTGCTCAGTTCGAACGACACCCAATCCTGGATTTTCGGAGGAACATCCACTTTCACCGTGGCAAGGTCGTCCTGGGAGGAGAAGTCGCCGAATGCCTTTGCCTGGCGCAGCGTAAGCGTCACAGGTGTCGGGCGGTCATTCGACGACCGCAGATACAACGAAATCTCGTCAATCCTGTCGGAACCGGGCTTGAACATCACGGCTCGGGGCATGTTCAGATCGTGGATGAGCGGGGTTTCTGAACCGACGGTCTGTCGCTGCGGGTCCGGGATTGTCTTCGTGCTCGATGCGCTGACCGTTGCCTTCAATGCGAGGTCCGCAGGGTCCTTGTTCTTCTGCCCCATGACGTATGCGCCGTCTTTGAGCAATCGCTGCTGAATCTCCCTCATGTGCTCTTTGCCGGCAGTCCGCGGGAGAATATCCTTCTCGACGCAGAGAGCTGCCGCGGCGCCCACCGCCTGACCCATTAAGCATGTTGTCCTCATCACGCGCACGCCGCCGAGAGCCACATGCGAGACGGAGATGTTCCGGCCCGCCATCAGAAGGTTCGAGATGTCTTTCGAGTAGAGGCAGCGGAAGGGGATGCTCACTTTGTGCCCACGGTACTCGCTGTAGTACATGGGGCCATCTTTCCAGAAGCCGTTGGGGTGATGAATATCAACGCCCCAGCCGCCATACGCGACGTTATCCTCATGAACGACTTGGTTGGCGTAGTCCCATTGCGTCAGGATATAATCGCCGACAAGGCGGCGGGATTCCCGTTTTCCGGGGATATAATTTATCCAGACCAAACGCCGATTCTTGTTCGCCTCCTTGTGTTCGGGAGCGTAATTCTTGACGTAGTTCCACAGGCCGAGATTCACGCGGAATAACTCGTCCCGAATCTTCTCCGCGTCGTAGATGGTATCCTGATTACCCCCGAGTTCGACCCACCACTCGAAGAAGCCGCCATCCTTTCCGCGAGGCAGATACCCTTTCCCTTTCTCGAAGTTCCGGTAATGGGGCGGAGTGACAGGCATGAGACGATAGGCTGCTTCGTCAGCTTCCGCTTGGGCCGATTTCATGCCGTATTGCTTGGCGAACACACCCGCGCTGTGAGTAAAGCGGAAAATCGCGCCTTCAAGCGGGCTATTCAGGGGAAACGGGACCTTCTCCAGGCTGAAGTGAAGCCCGCTCTTGTCGAAATCCTCTGGCGAAGTCCATTGATGAGCCCACTCGGGGCAATCGAACCGGGCGTCTTGCTCTTCCTCGAACGCCGCCACCATGAGCGTGTTACCCATGGTGCACGTGTCGGTTTCTTCCGGCGCGAGGGACTCGCCGAACTCGGATCGCGCCTCGCGTCCCTTGCGGAACTCGGCCCCCGCCCAGAAGCCAATCCAGCCGTCGCCAGTGCAATCCATGAAAATCTTTCCTGGAAAGACCATTCGCCCGCCGGAGCGGACGTCCATCGCGACAACCGCCGAGATTGTGGAGACGTCCTTCATGATGACGTTGATGGCGCGGGTGCTGAGGCGAAGGGCGATGTTCGGTTCGCCGCGCACGACGCGCTCGATGGCGGGCGACCAATCGTGGTCAAATCCGCGATCCGTTCCGTGATAAAACTCCTCGATAATCCCCGTCTCGTGAGGGTCGAGCGGCTCGTTTGACATGTCGCCCCCCGGAGCCACATCAATCTCCGAGGAGGCATTTCCTCCGAGAACCGGCCGGTCTTGAATCAGGACCACAGAGCATCCGTGCCGCGCTGCCGCCACGGCCGCGGCGCTCCCCGCCAATCCGCCGCCGACAACGACAACATCGTGCGGCCCCATGTTCTGGACGTCTCTGTAGGGATCGTAGTATTGCCAGCGCTGCTTCTCGAGAATATAAACGTCGTCAGACGGACGGAAGCTCTCGTCCTCGCTCAACACAACCGCATCGCACCGTCCCCACCAGCCGGTCAGGTCCTTCAGGCGAACCTCCACTTTCCCCGCCTCCAGGCGGAATCCTCCGCCATCAATCCAGCGCCAGACATCATCTTTAGCCTTTCCGAAGATGACGTCGGACGGCTTGCCGTCCACAAGAACTTGGAATCTTCCGGGGCTATGGTGTGGCAGCCAATCTTTGCATCGAACCCAAAGGCCGTACTCGCCGGGCGAGGAAATCTTGGCATGCGTGACTGCGTCCGCGACGGGCCGCCCGACCCCTGTCGCCAGAAGATACGGCGATCCCATCACGTCCACAAACTGCAGGTCATTCGACCACCCGCCCGTATCCTCGAATCCCTCAGCCTCAAGCCAGACCACTTCGGGTGAGTCCGCCGCGCAGAGAATAACGGGAAAAAAGCCGATCAAGACAACGGATAACAGAAGAACTCGAGATCGCCTTTTTGCCATACGCCGTCTCCAGAATCGAACGTGTCCCCTTTCTGAGGAAAATCGCGCACCGCCCCGTTATGGGCGAGTCGGTTGCTCCTCACCCTGAAGAGCTTTCTCCAGCTCCTTTTCAATCTCGGCTTCTTTTCCTTTTTCGATTCGGTCAATAAGGTCAAGCAGCTTGAGGTCCGCCTTGCTCCACTTCGATTCCGAGCCAAACTTTTCGATCGCTTTGTTGAGCCACTCGCGCGCTTGCGTGTAAAGGCCGGTCTTGAGGAACGACAGTCCCACATTGTAATAGCAGGTCTCGTCGTTCGGGTCTATTTCGATCGCGCGAACGAACTCCTTGATGGCCCCGTCGAAATCGCCTTTCGTCTGATACAGGACGCCGAGGTTGTAGTGAGCTTCTTTCGAGTTGGGGCTGACTTCGAGGCTCTTTTTCAGGTATTCCTCCGCCTTGTCCATCTCTTCCGTTTTGAGCATGGCCAGACCGAGTCCCAGAAGCGCCTCATAACTCCGCAGGTTCACGCCGAGAGCCTTCTGGTAGAACTCGACTGCCCGTTCCTGTTCTCCCATTGCCCAGGCGGTCCTTCCCGCTCCGATGAGAGCCTTCTCGGAATTGGGCTCAAGCTCCAGAATTTCGCTGTATTGGTTCATCGCCTCCTGGAGCTTGCCCGTTTTTGAGTAAAGGCCCGCAAGAGACAGGAGAATGCTGGCATCGCGAGGGGAAAGGGACTTCGCGCTGCTGTAAGCGGAAATCGCCTTGTCCGCTTCACCCATCGCATCGTAGGCGGCGCCGAGGTTGAGGAATGCCTGGAGCGATTTCGGGTTTGCCTCCGAAGCTCGCTGGTACTTCTCCGCGGCAGGAGCATACTCGCCCGCCCGATAATGGAGGTTTCCATACAGCAGATAAGCCTGCTCGAAGCCCGGATTCAACTTAATCGCTTCGTCAAGCTGCTGCTTCGCGCGGTCCGGCAATCCCCTTTCCGCGAAGATTTCGGCGAGATAGTAACCACTGAACCAGTTGTACTTGTGTTTCGGGTAAGCTGTCTTGAGCCCTTCCATTGAAGCCGCGAAATAGCCCGCCGCCTCTTTGTCATTGCGGAGAGCGCGGTGGCAATATCCCATTCGGAACAGCATCAGCGGGTCTTTGCACCCTTTGTTGAAGGCTTCCTGGTAAATTTCCAGAGCTTCCTTGTACTGCGCCTTCGCATACGCGAGATGCGCATCGCGGACGAGCCAATCCCAGCGGAAATCGTGGTAGGGGGAACTCATGTAATCTTCCCACTCTCCGCCGCTGCTTGAGCGAGCAAGGGAAAATGTGACCGCGATAATGGCCGTTGTTGCCGCGAGAAGTTTCCTGTACCGCATGGTCCTCTCGCCTCCTGTCTTTGCGATTGTCATGAATTTGACTCTGAAATCTCAGCGATGATTCGTTCCAGGGCGTCCCTGGGATTCGGGCTGGCCGTGATCGGCCTGCCGATGACAATGTAGTCGGCTCCCGCGCGGAGGGCTTCCGCGGGCGTCATCACTCGCTTCTGGTCGCCCTTTGCCGCCCAGGCAGGGCGAATGCCCGGCGTGACGATGAGGAAATCGGGACCCAGGTTTTCCCTGATGATGGTGATTTCCTTCGGGGAGGCGACCACACCATCCAGTCCGGCCGCGGAAGCGAGTTTTGCCAGGTTGAGAACTTGCTCTTCCAGTGCGCGCTTGCAGCCGACTTCTTCCGATAGAATCGTCTGGTCAATGCTCGTCAGCACCGTCACTGCCAGCACGCGGGGGCGGCTCTCAGACTCGCCCGCCGCGCGCGCCGCGGCTCTCATCATCTCCATTCCGCCGGAAGCATGGACATTCAGCATCTTCACACCGAGCTCCGCCGCGGCGGCAACCGCTCCGGCGACCGTGTTGGGGATGTCATGGAACTTCAGGTCAAGGAAAACCTCCTTGTCCTGTTCCTTCAGGAATCCCACCGCGGCGGGCCCGCAGCGCGTGAACAACTCGGAACCGACCTTATAACCGATGGCTCGCTCACCGACGGCTTGAACCACTGCTTTCGCCTGCTCAAGGCTTGCGACGTCAAGGGCGATGAGAATTGTTTCTTCCGGGCGACGTTGTAGCATTTGCGGCACATCCCTCGTTTGGATGGGTATGCTGAATGGCGTTCCTTCGCGTGTCATCGTCATTATACCACTCGAAACGCTCAACCGCTAAGCCTATCTGAACGTTTTTGGCGGCTGCAGGAGCGCGGCGCCGCCTACCCATTGGAACGAAAGCGTTCTTTCTACCGTTGTATTAAGTGGAATGATGGATGAAAATCGCGAAGGGGTGCGTGCATTTTTGGCATGGTGTTTTTGTGGAACGGCCTCTGGCTAAGAGCGTTAGCGAAGACAAACTTTTTTTGAATTTTTTACTTGACTTGGCATGGCATTTGGTATCAAATGACAGTGGCTTCCTCCATAGGGAAAGGCAGTTAAACACTTCCTCAGTGGGTTGTTATGAAGCGTAACCGTCGTGGCTTCACATTGATCGAGCTGCTGCTCGTCATCGCCATTATTTCTATGCTCCTCATGCTGACGGTTCCGGCGCTCGTGGCTGTTCGCCGCGAGGCTCTGATTCTCCGTTGCCAGAACAACTTGCGTCAGATCAATGCTTTTATTCTGGCATGGATTCCGGAACACGAGAACATGATTCCATTTCTCTTCCCGGAGAGCGTCCTCGAACCGGAACATAGGGACAGCCTTGGCTTGGAGGCCTCCGCATTGTTGTTGGAGGTTGTCCAGGGCAATAAAGCTATCCTGAAATGCCCCGCCGACCCCGGCAACGAAGACAGCTATGTCATGGAAGAGATAACCTGGCTCGCGCAACTCGGGGAGAGTTACGCGTACAACAACGCTTTTTACACTGATCCCCCACCGGGATACGAGCGGCTACAGTCCGTCCTCCTGTCAGTGCTGGAAGGTCGCGAGAGCCAGATCGTCATGCTGAGCGATTACTCTTCGGCGTGGCACGGTTCTCGGAATGCTGACAGCAAGACCACCAAGTACTTTTTGAACTTGATGTACTTTGACGGGCACGCCGAAGGAAAAGAGTTCGATTCCGACGGAGACGCCAAGACCTACCGAAACACTCACAGCCGCTGGTGGTAGCACCGATTCCCCACCTCGCTTTTACTTCGTGCTGGTATTCTCGGCGGACGGCTGCGCAGTTAAATCGGTTGCAAGGGAGCCGCCGTTCAGAAGCGACAATTCCCACGCAGTCTTCGACCTCGGCTCCATTTTCCCGGCGACTTGGAGGTACGTTGTGCTTTCGCCGCGCATCTGAGTGAGAAGGCCTTTTTCCATGTCGAAGGAAATGGCGCCGTGAACCCGTGTCGTTCGGAGTGGCTTCCACCTTGACCCCTCGCTTTCGTTCGCCTCTCCGGGATCATCCGTGAACTCGATGCTTGCCATCCCACCTGAGAGATCACGCATCTTATACCGGCAGCGGTACACCAGTTGCCCGCAGAAGAGAGGGAAGGGGCCCCTGTCCGTGACCCACTGCCTTCCGGCTGCCACGGGTTCACGAGGGAACGTCACCCCAAGTCCGAAAAGCCCTCGAGGCCTGTGTGACAGTTCTCGGAGGAAATGCTCCAGCGATTGCGATTCCGTTGGAGAAAGATGATTCATGGCCTGCCTGTATATTGCCGCCAATCCTGCCACGGCTTGGATTTCGCCGGTCGCGTATTGGAGTACTTCGACCTCTTTGCCCACCAGCGCTGCCATTCCCCGCAACTCGCTCGGGCAGAGCTTGCCCTCGGGGTCCTCGCCGGAATCGAACTCCATGGAAGGCTGACCCGGCGTTGACGTCACAGCTTTGAATCGGTCAACGACCAGACCCACCCGGGCGCCGCCGGTGCGGGGGCTCGCCAGTATGGTCTGAGTGATTTCCACCTCCTGGCTGACAGAAATTACTGCATCCGGAGCGCCCGGCGTCTGAGACGAAAAGCCACTGCGGAGGACATATCGCGTTCTTTCACCAGCCACGAAGATATATCGCAACACGGCGCCCTTTTCCACCAGAGGCGAGGCGGATTGGGGAGGGGGCGGCTGTGCACAACCGCACACGAGCAACGGAGCGAGCCAGAGAATTGCCATCTCACCAAGCCGCATCGGAAGGAATCCTTCCGCAACCTCGCTGTGGCGCCGTTCGCGTATCAACGTCGGCGACAGGGCTGCAAACAGACGCCGCGAGCAGTCCAAGCCTTCACCGGCGAGTCGGGGTCAGGCGAAGATTCTCGAAAAGGTAAAGCCCGCTTTTCCCCGGCGCCACGATGTCCACGTCGTCATCGCCGTCAATATCGGTCACAGTCTGGTACAAGCCGAACGCCGCGGTGGTTCCCTCGTCAATCACATGTTTCTCAAAGCCGTTCTTTTCCGGTGACCATTTGTAATAGCAGACGATTCGCGGGTCGTTCTCGCCCGGGTCATGTCCATTATGAGCATAGTACCGTTTGCCCGTGACCGCTTCGGGTTTGCCGTCGCCGTCGAGATCAGCGAGAATGATGGCGTGAGCCTGCGACCAACTTTTCTCGATCTCATGACTCGTCCAGGCGCGTTTTCCATTCGCATCTTTGCCCTGCTCAAGCCAGAAGACGCCATAGTTGTGCCCCATGCCATAGAAGATGTCGGCCAGCTTGTCGCCGTTGAAATCGTAAACAGCAGCGGGGATGCTGCACGGACCGAGGTTGAACTCCTCACGAAGTCCCCATTCGCCTTTCCGAGGATCGGACGGGGCTTCGTACCAGCCGTGCGAGGCAACGATGTCGCCGCGGCCGTCGCCATTGATGTCCCCAAAACCGATGCCATGGCCGCCGCGTTTCTCATCCACGACGTGCTTGACGAGCTTTGCGTTCTCTCCCTCGCCGACCCTCTCATACCAGGCTGTCAACTGAGCCAGGTTCGGGAGGACATCCAGTTGCCCATCTCCGTCCACATCGCAGGCGATGGCGGTTTCGCTGTTGCCGGGGTTCTCGACCACGTGTTCCTTCCAGGGGACATCTTTGCCCGAAGGATTCTCGATCCAGGAGACCTTCGTGGAGAACCAGGTCACGGAGACGACGTCGGTCCAGCCATCTTTGTTCACATCCATTGGGACCGCAGCAAAATCGTCCAGATAGTTCGAAATGATTGGGATGTTGCGCACAAGGTGTTTCGTCCATTTCGGCGCCTCGTACCAGAATTCCCCGGAAAGAATGTCGAGCGTCCCGTCCCGGTTGACGTCGAGGACGCCGGCGGCTTCGGCGACGGATTCCGCATTGATAACGTGTTTCTTGAATGGGACGGAGCCTGCTGCGATGAAGCTCAACCCGATCACAAGTCCGACCGATAGAATTCCCACAAGCAGGGTTTTCATGCTGTCCTTCCTTCGCTTTTTCATCTGTGTCTCTTTCAGACGTATTTCTCTCTGTTCTGTTCTTATCTATAGCACAACCGGGCAAGAATGTCAGCCACCGGGGGTGTGGCTGTGTTTAACGGGTAAAACTGGTGTAGGTAGCGCCGCCGTCTCGGCGGCAGTCCCGAGGGCGTCTCGCCCTCGGAATCGGGGGCAGGATGCCCCCGACACAGCCGGCAAGATGCCAGCGGTACACGCGGGTCCAGCCACGAGACCCTGCCTGTGCCGGTTCGACCGCCGGCTTCACCCCCACTCAACCACACCCGCCATCGGCACGGGCTGGATCAGGTACGGGGTAGGGGAGTCCGCAACGACAACGCGACGGCTCTCTCCAGCGCCCCCGATCCCCAAGTTGGAGCAAGGTTGCTCTTCTTCTCATGTCCACGGCGAACGCTGGGTGTGAGAGCGCCGCTCACCCTAAGCCGCATTCCGCGGCGCAAAAAGAGGCGTGGCAGGCGAACACCTGCCACGCCGGTATGACCCCCGAACCATGGTGATGTCAGTTGAAGGGCGCCTCCTCGATTAGAAGATCAGCGCCGTTGCTGTCTTCTCCCTCCAGCTCGAGGATGACATTCACTGTCGCGAAAATCGGTTCGCCATCGGGTCCCACGGCTGTGCCATGGACTTTGAAACGGACGGCCCTCGCTGGGACGGCATTCGCCTCGACTTTCGCCAGGAGGACAACGCTGTCCTCATCCTTTTCGGGATCGAAGGTGAAGGCAGCGATAACCTGCCCGGGCTGGACCGGCTCGATGAGGGATCCGTCGTTTGTCACAGCCAGACCCGCGTTTGTGCCTGGCAAGCCAACCACATAGGGTTCCGGGATTGCCAGCTCCTTGTCCATCTCGATGACCACTTCCGTCTCAAATCCGGGGAACGGATTGACCACGGGAATCTCGATTTTGGCGACTTCGGCGGGCTTCAGACTGAAGATTTTGATGCACACCCACTTGGCGTTGTTCTTCTCGTTGCTCTCGAGGATGTGCCCATTCTTCAAGCTATACCAGCCGTTGAGCTTGGCCTTCTGGCCGAAGGGGGGATTGTCCGGCGGACCAAGATGATCCGAAGGGTCGGCCATCAGCCGCAGATTGTGCATCTCTTGCGTCATACGGAAACTGATGTGGACATGTCGGGTCTGTCCGGGAAGCAACCACCAGCGGTAGTAGCTCACCGCCATCCGGTTGAGCACGGGATTCCAGAATCCCCAGTTGTGGTTGGTGACCTCCCAGAGAATGGGTCCGCGAGCCGCCCGGCGACCGATGTTCTCGATCTCGAAGAACAGGTCCACTTCGGCTCCGACTCTCGGGGCCGGTCTGTACCACCATCTTCCGATGCGCAGGTCCGGGAACCTGCACTCGGATGGGTCAACGGGTTCGGTTGATCCCGGTTCCGGATCGGGCGCCGGAAGAAGCTTGCTGATGTCAATCTTCGATAGAAGTTCCTTCCGTGCCGCAGTTCCCTTCGGATCGGAGATTCGATCTCGGTCCTGAATTTGGACCTGACCCAGCGCGGTGGCGCCCACCGCCAGCGCGACGATGAGTGTCACGCATCCCGCAGAACGCTTTTCTTGAACGGTCATAGTGTTTCCTCCAGTGACGTGCTTTTTTAGTGAGTCTTACAATCCACTTGATGAATCTGCGTCGAGTTTGATACTTTTCACCTCCTGTTTTCGGTCGGGTTTGCTCCGTGGCCTTCAAGCGTCAATCAGATCGGCCTCGTGTGGATCGAAGCCTGTTGCTTGAACTCCCGCGAAACCCTCGCCACAGGATAAGTACAAGCGCCATGCCAAACGGGTGTCCGTTGAAACGCCCGAATGGGGATTGACACAACTAAGGCACTGGCATGAAGATATGGGTTCCCGGCGGAAATCCTGTCACACGTCGCTGGGAACACAGCGGAAGAGATTATGAAGAATCAGAATACTGCCTTTGGCCAGATGGAATGATTCGATTCGGCGAAAGACGACCCTGCCTGACATGCCGATGAGCTGCCCTCCCTTGGTGTCTTCGTGGTGAAAATCTCGAGAACATCCGGCGGCGTGGGGTTAAGCGCGGGAGCTCCGACAGAACCAGTGACGGGCTGGGACGCTGCGAGCGCGCAGGGGTCTTTACACCGGCGAATCGCATAACCGAAATGGCGTCGCTTCACCACTCGCGGATGCGGTAGAAGGATTTCGTTTTGCCCAGGGCGGCGGCTGGGTCGAGAAAATCCGTCCCCGGAAAGATAAACCCTATCGGGAAATACGGGCCGCCAGGCTCATCGGCTTGCTCAACCTGGAAAACCTTGGCGTTGCTGAGCCACTCGATCCAGACGTCGCCCGATTCCGCATCCACGATAATCTGTGCGTCGGCTATTCGCGGTTCCTGACTTTCGTCCTCGGTGACCAGGAACAGGGCATCGAAATCGAAATCCGCCAGGTCTTCGAGAGGCGCAAAGGGCTGAAGGATATCGAGGTTCCTGAAAATGATCCAGCCTCCGTCGCTGAGGAGGTCGCCCTGTCCCACATGCCCGAATCTCTTCGACTCAAAGCTGATCTCAGTGGAAAACCAGATTTCGCCGTTGGGCCAGACGTGAAGCGCGTCCAGCCCTGCATCTCCCTGCAGGTTGGAAGGTTCAAGCTTGGCCAGAAGCTCCTTGTTGGTGCGAAAGACAGTGCCCTTTTCCGAGAGGATGTCTCCGCGGCCAAGGCAGACGCCCAGTTTCTCCGAGAACACGTCGCCCTCTATGGAGAAAAGGATTTCGCCGTCCTTCATCATCTGGACGGCATCCAATCCGACATGCGGGATCGGCAGCATCGGTCCAAACGGCGAAATCAAGTCCTGATTGCGCCTGACGATTCGCCCCTTGTCGGAGAGAATGTCGCCGTGCTGCAAGGGGCCAAGCGTTTCGCTGAAAATGTTCTCCTCGATCGAGAACAACGCCTCGCCACCCGGGGCAACATCAAAGGCATCGAGACCGAGGTCCGGGACCATCGGCATGATGCCGAGCCTTCCGACAAGCTCCTGGTTCGTTTTCACAATCCGCCCTGTGTGCGACAGGAGGTCGCCATCGCTGACCCTCTGGTTCAAGGAAGCCGAGGTGAGGCCTACCCCCGTGGAAAACCAGACCTCGCGCACCGGGGCCGCGACAATGTGCATGTAGAAAACCTGCAAGGGGTTGGGAGGATCGTCCGGCTCTCGGATGTCTATCTCGATCATGGGCCAAAAGCGCTGAAGTGGCACGTAATCGCTCTTCAGCTCAACGCCCTTCCGGTCGTTAATCTGTGCGGTGAGTTGCATTCGTTGCACTAGAGCGACCTCGCCGCCGATCTCATACGTCCCCTCGCCGGTCGCCTTGTAGGTGGGCGCCCCGGGCGGGGCATGGAATGCTATCTCCTGCACGTCGTAGGTCGTGAAAAGAGGGTTCTCCTCTCGAAAGACAAGCTGGAACGTTCCTCTCATGGGCATGATAATGGTCGGTCGGCCGCAAATAGGGCAATCATCCGTTAACGTGCTGCCTTCAAGGAGCATGTAGGAAACGCCTCTGGGCTCGGACGAAAAGGAGGGGGTAATGGCGATCCCCGCGATCACCAACGCCGGTAACAGCCGCCTAAGAAGAAGACCATAGGCACACATCTGCACATCCTCCTTGCTGACGAACCGTGACACTGATCTCTCTTTCAATATCTAAACAATATTCTACCACATTTTGTGCCCCGCGTCAGCAGCTTTTATGGCACCCCGGGAAGCTCCAGCCGAAAGTTCCTGCTGGAGTTTCTTCTTCTTGCAGAACACCGACTCACTTCGATGCCAATGGCACAAGCCAGATGTTGCGGTACTGGACCTTGTTGCCGTGATCCTGGAGAAGAATGCCGCCCTTCGGCACGGGCTTGCGACTCGGCTGGAATTCATCATGGGTTTTGACGCCATTGTGGAGGACGGTGATGCGGGCGTTCTCGGTGGAATCGCCCTTCTCGTCGAAACGCGGCGCGATATAGGTTACGTCGTAGGTCTGCCATTCCTCAGGAGGAAGGCACGCGTTCACAGACGGAGCGGCCTGTCCGTAGAAAGCTCCGCTGTCGTGCCTGCTCGCAGGCAGCCCGAACGAATCGAGAACCTGTATCTCATTGCCTCCGGGAAGATAAACCCCGCTGTTGCCGCGGCCCTGTCCACGGGCTTCCGGCTCAAACGGGGTGCGGAACTCGAGATGGAGTTTGAAGCTGCCGAATTCCTGCACGGTCTGGACATTTCCGTTGCGAACCTCCATGGCGTCGCCGACGGGCAACCATGGATTCGGTTCGGTTTTGCTCTTGACCAATTTGGAGAAATCTTTGCCGTCGAAAAGCACGATGGCTCCTTCCGGCGGTTTGGCGCCGAGAGTCGGAGAGGTCTTGCGAACTTTCTTCAGCTCGAAGCCGCCGCGGCTCTCAGAGCCGGAGAAGTCTCCTGCGAAGCTCGCGTTGGAGACGGCGCCGGCGATTTCGTAAACCCCGCCATATTCGCTCCCGACGTCCACAGTTCCCTTGAACACGACCGTGTCGCCCTTGTCTTCTCCTCGCATTTCACCCGCGAAGGGTCCACTTCCTTCCACGGTCACGGAGATAACGGCGCGGAAATTCCCTTTTCCTTCGGCGATGATCTGGGCGGAAATGGGACCTTCGCCGAAGTCAGAGCCTGACCAGCGGCCTTCCCAGTTCCCCATGACCGCACGCTCGTCAGCGGCGCGAAGCGACGTCGAAGGCACGGACAATCCGAGAAAAACAATGAGAGTCAAGGCGTGTCTCATAGCAACTCCTCCCTTTCCAAGATAGGATGACCAACTGTGGTACCCGACTTACACAAGCCACTTAAAGAATAGGGAAAGAGCGTCCTCGAGGCAAGAACATTTCGGCGAAAGATGCAGTACCCCTTTTCGGTGGACTCACCGTGGCAGGGGCACTGTCTCAATCGGGCCGCGATGTTCTCGCGTGCTGAACAGGGCCCGCGCCGGGCGCAGTCCGCGAGCGAGAAGCGAACCGCACAGCTCAAGCCAATGCCGTCACCAGATTCTTCTCGAATGCTTTGACCTTTGGTGGTTTCTTCCCTTTCCCTGGCTCGATGGCGTGGCCCTCTTCTCGCAACCGATCCGATTGCGCCTCGACGCCGCCGGGGAATTTTGGATTCAGGCTGCCGTCGTCCTTGACGATTCGCCAATACGGAGTGACCGTCGTGCTGCCCAGAGCGTGCGCTTCTTCCGCTGCTTCGGAAACAATGCGCAGATGAATACCCGTTGTCATTGGACACGTTGACTCCGCCCCGCAATCCGTCGCCAATCGTTGACGGATTTGCCCGACCGTCGCCAACATCCCTTTCGGGACCTTGCGGATCAACGCGTCCACCTGAAGAGGGGTGGGAACGAGGACATGCCTTCCTCCCATCCTTTTCTCCCAGTCCTGGGGCACTTCTACAACCTTGGGCAGACCCGGCGGCGGGTTCTCCAACTTCTCCCGCCAGCTCTTCCTCGATTTCCATGTTGTGCTCACGTCTGACACCTCCTCTCGAAGCAAGAATGTCCTGTAGCGATGCGTGAAACGCCCGCGGTCGCCTGTGAAAAGCACGCCGGCCCCGTCGCCCAAAAGGGACCAACGGCACGAAGTCGCCGTTCGTTCACACTTCATGCGGCCTCCGCGAGCCCCCCCGCGGGGTTCTGACTTTGTCGGTATCCAGTGCCCCAGGGCTGCGCATTGAGGCATGTTATGATGTTCCTGTGGACCTGGCAATCGTTATCACACAGCGACGCGGCCGCGGGGCGAATGACAGGGAATTCTCACCCTGGTATAGTGCGCGGTTGATTCTGCCGACTCGGCTGGAAAAAAAGTTGAGGAGGCAGAGGAATCGAGGACCGCGATGGTGCCCGTGAACGCTCGAAAATCAGGAGAAGATGCAGGCGGGACGCCTGCGCTACGGGGCGGGTATAGTGTCCTGCTCGAGGGGAGGCCCTCAAGAACAATCGAAGACCTCCCTGAGCCGAACGTACTCTATCTTCCGTTAAAGAGCCGGCGATTCGCGTTTTCGGAGGTGCTCGTGAAAGAGGGCGAACAGGTCGCGGCGGGTCAAGTTCTGGCGAGAGACCCGGATAGGTTTTCTCTGCCGTTGCTTGCCCCGCAGTCCGGAACCGTTCGCTTGAAAGCGGCCGAGAACCACATCGTCTTGGAGAACCTCGCGGCTTCGCCGCAGAGGGTCCACGTTGCAGACGAAAGGCCCTCTCACGCTCCGAGGGAGTCGCTCTCCGTGGGAGAGAAACGGGAAAAACTCTTGGCGCTCGGGGCCTGGCAGTTCCTGTACGATGCGCACACGGGAGAACTCTCGGACCCGTCCGGCACGCCTTGGGCAGTTCTCGTCTCGACGGTCGCCCTTGACCCGTTCGTTGCGAGGGGAGATGTGCAGCTTCGGGAGCGGCTAACGACCTTCACTCGGGGGCTTGAGCACCTGCAGTCCCTCCTTGAGTACCAGCCGATCTACCTGGTCATGCCGGACGTTCACTCAGCCCTGGCGTCGGAAGTCCGGGAGATGTCGCGGGGGCACGCGTGGGTGCAGCGTGTCGAGATTCCCCTGCGATACGGCATGGACTGTCCAACTGTCCTCGCCCGTCGTCTTGGCTTGATGCGCGACCCCCAACAGCCGGTGTGAGCGCTGCGGACGGAAGGAGTGTTCGCGATTGACAACGTCCTGACGTTTTCTCTGCCGTGCACAGAACGAATCGTTTCCGTTGGCGGGCCCGCCGTGGAGTCGCCCGTCCACGTGAGAGCCGTTCCAGGCTATCCTCTTAAGGCGATTCTTGACCAACGGATGACGGTTGAGTCCGCCCGGGTCATCAACGGCGAAGTGCTCACCGGTGAGGCGGTTGGCTCTGACCGACTGGGACTGGATGCGGAGTGCTCGGGGCTGACAGTGGTTCCTGACCATGTGGAGCGTGAGTTGCTCGCTTTCGTGCGTCCGGGATGGAATCGCCGCTCTTACAGCAGGTGCTATATGAGTTCGTTGCGGAGGGCGTTCGCGGGGCGCGTTGGGTACGGGGGGAAGATGCAGGCGGGACGCCTGCGCTACGCGGAGCGACTGACGACCGGTTTGCGCGGCGAGCCGCGAGCCTGCATCTCCTGCAATGCCTGCGAGGAAGTGTGCCCCGCGAGAATCATGCCGCACCTGATTCATAAGTACCTCTATCAAGGCGCCCTGGACCTTGCGGAGCGCGCACGCGTTGACCTGTGCGTGGAATGCCGACTTTGTTCGTTTGTTTGCCCCTCGAAAATCGAGCTCCGGCAGCAGTTCGTTGACGCCAAGCAGCAACTCCGGCACGAGGCGGAGGAGGCGGCATCCGAGGGGGGAGAGACAAGATGCAGCCGTTGTTGCGATTCTTTGAGCGCGTGCGTCCTCATTTCCGAGAAGGCGGAAGGTTGCGCGGTCTCCGGCCGCTTTTCGATGCCATCGAGAACTTCTTTTTCTCTTCGTCTCTGCGCACGGAGACTGCCCCTCACGTGCGCGACCCGCTGGACGTGAAGCGGTTCATGTTCACCGTTGTTGTCGCTCTTCTGCCGTGCGTGGCGGCGGCGCTGCATTTCTTCGGGCTGCGGGTGTTGGTGATGATTCTGGTCTCCTACGCAGTCGGCGGGACGGTCGAGGTGCTCTTCGCCATCGTTCGGAAAGAGGAGATTAACGAGGGATTTCTTGTCACGGGTCTTTTGTTCCCGCTCATTTTGCCGCCGGCGCTGCCGCTGTGGATGGTCGCTGTTGGGGTTGCTTTTGGCGTAATCGTGGGAAAGGAGCTTTTCGGGGGAACCGGGCGGAACTTGTTCAATCCGGCTCTCGTGGGGCGGTGTTTCTTAGCGATCGGCTACCCGGTCGCCATGTCCTCAAACTGGATTCAACCGGGCGGCGGATTGCTCGGCCGACTGACGGAGTACGTGGACGCTTCACACCTCGATGCGATCATCTCCGCGACGCCTCTCGCGGCTGCCAAACAGGGAACCTTCGCGGACGTGTCAGACCTGTTCTGGGGAAACGTCTCGGGAAGCGTCGGGGAGACCAGCGCCTTTGCGGTGCTTCTCGGGGGCCTTTTTCTAATTCTGACGCATGTCGCGAACTGGCGAACGGTGCTGGGAACGATCGGCTCTTTTGCAGCGTTGGGAGGAGTGCTGCATCATGTTGCCCCGGACACATTCGGTCCGGCCGGTTGGCATCTTCTCGCGGGGGGATTGCTCTTCGGGGCGTTCTTCATGGCTACGGACCCCGTGACCAGCCCGATAACCAACGGCGGCAAATGGGCTTACGCGGTCATCATTGGTGTGGCGACCGTGCTGATTCGCAACCTCACCCCCTGCGTCGAGGGCGTTATGTTCGCCATTTTGCTCGGGAACATCGCTGCTCCCGTTCTGGATGAAGTGGCGATTCGTTTCCGGCTGCGGAGGCTCAGAAATGAAAGGTAGCGCTTACACTCTAACTTACTCAGCCATTTTGGGAGCGGTGTGCGCGCTGCTTCTGACTGGGGCCAGTCAGCTTACAGCCCCTTACAGAGAAGCCAACGCCAGAGCGGAAGAAATCCGCAACATCCTGAGCGTGCTGTAGGTTCCATCCTCCCCTTCAGCGTCTTCGCGAGACCTGCTGAAACTATTCAAGGCCAGGGTGCGCGAGGAAACGAGATGCGACCCGCAGAAATCTTCTACGACAAATTCTGAGGAGGGGGCACTATGGCAGTCATCACGGTCGCGGACGCGTTACGGCGTGCCGAGGATTTTGAGCGTGCGGTGGCGTCATTCTATTCAAACGTGGCCGTGCAGGCAGAGAAAGACGGGGTGCGGCTTCTCACCGGCTACATGAGCCGCAGAAGACCCCGTGTGCCGGAGAGACTGGCCCTGCTGGGCCGCAACAGGCTCGCAGCGATTTCCTCGACTCCGCTTACCTACGAGCCGTACGGGGCCGATTGCCATTGTCTGGACGGTATGAGCCCGCCTGTTGCGGGGAGCGCTGCGGAGGTTCTCGACATGGCCCTGAACTTCAACGAATGTCTGGTGAGGTTCTACCGGCAGGTCATTCAGCAGGTGGCTGACCCCGCGGTAGTGGAGCTTTTTGAAAGCCTGATTTGCCTCGAGCAGCAAGACGAGATCGAGCTGATGAAGATCAAGGCGCTGGACTACTTCTGAACGGTGCAGCCATGTCGGCGCCCTCCTTCTGTGAGCCTGCGGAAAGCCGGTGTGCGGGCCATCTTTTCGCTCCCAACTGTCCCTCTCGATAGAGTGATGAATTTCTGGCACTTGAGATACGTCGAAATACGTTGTGGAACTTGAGAGGAGAAGAAATGCGCTGCGGATGCCGGCAGAAGGTCCGTGGCAAAATCGGACATGTCGGTGTTTCAGGCAACGAAATCAATAGGAAGGAGAGGAAGATGAAGACGGTGCTAGCCACTGCAGCGATACTTGGGATTGTTGCTGTAACCGTTTTGCTTCAGGGATGTTATGAGGAGCAACAGGTCGTCATCATGCGCGGTGAACTCATCCCCATGTCCCAGCAGGACGTCGTCCAGATGGTTAAAGACGGTGTCCCCAATACCGATATTATCGGAGAAATCCAGTCATCGGGGACGGTCTTCCGCCTTTCGGCCGGCGACATCGAGTATTTGAAGAGCGAAGGCGTCCCTGAGGAAGTCATCAACGTCATGCTGGAGACGCGGGAGGCTCCGCCAGCGCTGGTGCAGCGAACCGTTATGGCAAGGCCGACAACCGTTGTCGTGCGCGACCCCTGGTGGGGATGGGACCCCTGGTACGGCCCCGGTTACTACTACTATCCCGCCCACGTTGGGCTGAGCTTCAGCTACACCCATTTCGGCGGCCGTCGCAATTTCGGCGGTTACGGCATCCATTACGGGCACTATCGGTAATCCGTTTCGGGGCCGACCCCGATAAGCCCGGATAGTCAATCGCCTGCGGCGCGCCCCTGATGCGCGCCGCTGCCATGCGAGAGTCAGCCACTGGAAATCGCATTGGCTTGCTGCAGCTTCTGCGGTGCCCTTGTCGCATGTTGGGGCTTGTCTTCCGCCTTGATTGTCACTGATGCCACTCGCCCTGGTAGAATCCACGGTAGCTGTGGTTGTATCAGAGTGGCGATGATGTCTGCACGCCCAACTCGTACGCTCCCACGTCTGGCGCCCCAACCGTGACGCGGGGCAACACGCGCATGTGCGGGACGTAGCACCGGTCAACGATCAACCTGTGTCGTGCACCGTCCCCATTTGTGTATTCCAGGTTGCTTATGGCACGATTCACGCATTGCGAACCGGGTTTTAGGCGGAAATCTCGCCGATCGCCGTCCACGAAACCGGGGTCAGTGCGTGAGAGCGTATCGGCGAATCCTTCCGGCGTTTCCGCCCCTGCGGGAATCCAGTTGTTGCCCCCAGTCACTGAGATCGGCTGGCGTGCGTTGACAAGAATCCGCTTGCTGCCGAAGAATACGTTGTTATAGATAACCGCCCTTGCTTTCGTGTCGTAAAGCTGGACGAAGATTATTTTGGGGTCACCCGCGACCAACGTGTTGTGGAACATGTAGAGCGTTCCATCATGGGAGCCTCCCGACTCGGAGCCAAAGAGGATGAACTTCGCGGTATTGCCCGTGCGATCGGGCTTGCTCACGACGATGTTGCCGACCATGAGCATGTTGCTGTCCGGCCGGTCGGTAGCTCCTTTCCCGTCCACGGGGCCGACCTCGCCTTCGTTGGAATCCGCAATCCGGTTGTACCAGAGTTCGTTGTAGTGTGCGCGGCTCTTGAAGTTTTGCCCGTGGAGGCTGCCGTGAATGTGGCAATTGCGCACCACGACTCGGTTGCCGCTCATGTAGAAATTGTGGGAGTAACCATCAAACTCGGCGCTTCCGTTGAACGCCACCTCACAGGCTTCGATGGTCGCGGTCTCTCTGTCGCCGCCGAAGATGCCCATGTCGCAGTGGCTCACCTTGCAGTCGCGGATGACGGCATTCGTGGACCCGAGCAAGCGGATGCCTGCGGCATTTTCTCCGTTCCGGGCATTCACGAATTCGAGGTGGTCAATGACGTAGTAGGCTCCTTCGACCTCAAAGATGCCGCGCGGGACCGAGCCGCGCCCCGAAACGTCCAGTCCTTTCGCGTCGAAAACCGGACGAGGACCCCCGACGCCCCGAATGATGATGGGAGCCTCCATGGTGCCGTTAGCGGTTAGCCTGACCACTTCGCCATAGACGCCGGAATCAATTTCGACGACATCTCCGGGTTGGAGAGTGGAAGCGATAGCCTTCAAACCTGTAGTGTCTCGGCCCGCGCCAACGTGATAGACTTTCGCATCCGCCGACCAAACTGCAATAGAGACGAGAGAAACTGCGACGGTTGCAGCTATGAGATGTTTCATTCATCAACCTCATTCATTTCTGAAAGCTGTATGTTCCGGTGACCAAACCTGGCATGCCCCCGCACAAAAAAGCCATGCGAACGGTTTCGGCGATTTCTTGCTCGGTGGCGCCTTGGGCACGCGCCCGTTCGGCCAAAGCCCTGACGCCTGATGGGTGACCGAGTATGGCGTCGGCGAACATGCTCATCAGGGTCTTGACTCTTGCCGGGAGCGCCCCATCTTCTCCGGCAAACTTTTGAAGCGAATTCATATACTCCAGCAATTCAGGATCGTTGTTCTCCAGCAGCTCGACAAAAAACGGCTTTTCCATAGTCTCGTCCTCCCTTCTTAAGCAACTGCTCCGCGAACATCGTTGTCTCACCTTCAAGGCGATCCGGGTCTCTCACGGCGCCTCATAAGTGCGTGCCAGAAGCCGCCGTCGTCCCCGTATTGATGCGTTATCTCGAGCACATCGAAATCTTGGCCAAACAGGCCGACGATCTCCTCCCTTGTGAAACAGCGCCGATAGGCCCCTTGTGCAATGTGCCACGGTTTGCTCCTCCGACGAAAGAAAGCGAAATCTGGGCTGAAAAGGGAAAGCACATAGAAGCCACGCGGTTTGAGCACTCGCAGAATGCTCGTGACGTATGGGCGCCAATCTGATTTTCTCTGGTGATGTAAACAACCGTAGTCCAGAACGACATCGAAGCATGAGTCAGGAAACGGCAGGCAGAAAACGTTCGCCTCCCTGAATAGGATACCCTTAATGTGACTGCTCGCGGCAAACCGACGCGCGCGCCTCAGCGCCAACGGTTCATAGTCAACGGCAGTGACCCTGAAACCGAGGCGCGCGGCCGCGATGGAATGACGCCCCTCGCCGCACCCGATGTCGAGCAGCTTCCCCTGGGGAGCCAAGTGTTTCACCCGCTCGAGGAAGGCCACAGCGTAGGGAGAGGGTGTGTCCGCCGCCCACCCGTGCTCTCCTGTGCGATAGGCTTCATAAAAGTACTGCCGATTCGCTTCATTCGCTGACAACATTGCATTCGGCCTGCGTTTGCGTGGTTCTTGTGGGGCACGAGGCGCTCCGCTACTTTGCCTTGGCGCCGGGTCCCGGCTCGGCCCCGCCAAAGTGCTTGTCGGCGAAATCCATGTATTGTCGCCAGTCGTACTCGGATAGCGCGTGTCCGCCGCTGCGGACGTGGTAGCCGATATTGCCTTTCTGGATGGGACGGTCGAGCGGAGGCATCTTCTCAACCTCCAATCCCTTAACGCCCAGCAGGTGATAGACAGGGCTGGCGTGCATAGCAGACAGGAACTCACCCCGCGGGTCCGCCCATAGGTCCCGGTCGGCACTCGCCACGTAAGCGGGCCGCGGAGCGATTAGTGCAATCAGCATGTGCTGATCCACAGGAAGGGCGTCCTCGCGATCGTTATACTTCTTGAAGTTGTCGCAGAACCAGTGAGGGAAAGAGGTATTGATCCGCTGGACGGTCTCGCCGAATCGCCGGCGACTCAGCGCCGCCCCGCCGCAGCCGGAATTGTTCGAGATGACGAGGGCAAATCGCTCATCTTGGGCGCCGGCCCAGAGGGCGGTCTTGCCCAGGCGGGAGTGACCCAGCACGGCGACATGCTTGTGGTCAATATCCTCGTCGGTCTCAAAGTAATCCATCGCTCGGCTCAACCCCCACGCCCAGGCTCCGATGGAGCCCCACGCGTCCGGCGGACGTTTTCCTTCCACAGGCGGATCAAACGCCGCGTGAACTCCATTCTTGAAGCCATCGTGGAAGTCCGGGTCAATGTCGCCGTAGTAGATCGTCGCGAGACCGTAGCCCCGCGCGAGAATTTCCTCGACGGGATAACTGGACCGGTCGGCTCCGCGAGATTCCTCTGTCGCACGGTTGTTGACAACGCCTTTCCCGCCGCGCATCCAGCTTTTCGACAATCGGATCGCGGGGTCGGGATGGATTGCGTGATTGCCCCCGAAGTTCAACAGGACGAAGGTTGGAACGGGACGCTTCACGGGATTGTTTGGCAAGTAGAGCAGGATGTCCATGCTCGGGCCATCTTCCTTTCCGGTGAACAGAACCGTCACTTGCTTGCGCGTCGCCTTCCCGCCAATCGCGGCGCGGTCGAGGTCAAACAGCTTGAACGTCATGTTCTCCGGTCGGCCGGGCGCCTTGCCATAGACCTGGCTGCGGAAAAGTTCGAGAATCTCCGGCCGCCTCTTTGCTTGCCAGGTCTCCGCGTCCGTCACTTTTGACCCGTCGAGCATTACCAGTGGGTCTGGCAGGGTGTACTGAGGGACTTTCTCCTCGTCGTAGATAATGTCCGAGCGACTCTCGCTTAGCTCCTTGACCAGAGCGGGCGATGCCATCCAGCCTTCCTCGTTATTGGCCTGCTCTCCCGACAGGGAGCCGGTTATAGCCAAAAACAGCAGGCAGCAGAGAACGATCAAAGACTTAGTTTTTCGCATTGGACCTTCCTCCTCTTGGCCCGAGTGAATTCTTCTCCAGGGATTATGACTGCCATTGTACCAACCACTCCCCCCGATGTCCAACCCAGGGTGATATGGGGCACGGCTACGTTTCAGTGGGCAGGCGTCGGAACGGCGATGCCTGGCGGCAGCGCGATGGAGGACGGGGGCCTCGGGGCTGTACCGCCGGTATCCTGTCCCTCTCCCGCCTGGGCGGGGCGGCGTTACGAAGTTTGAATTGCCTTACTCCGACGGAGTGGTTTATCCTTAGAGCAAGGAAGGGCGCCAAGGCGCTCCTTCGAGGTGATCGAGAAGAATCGGCGCTTATGGAGACGACAATGAACGTTACAATTACCCTGACCGTTAATGGCCAAAAAAGTACCGTGACCACCGACCCGGAACGGCCTCTCCTCGATGTCTTGAGGGAGGACCTCGGTCTGACCGGGACCAAGTACGGCTGTGGCGAGGGACTGTGCGGCGCCTGCACGGTGTTGGTGGACGGCGAGCTTACTCTGTCGTGCGTTACGCCTGTGGGCGAAGTCGGCGACAAGGCCATCACGACAATCGAGGGGCTTGCTGCCGGTGATTCGCTGCATCCGGTTCAGGAAGCGTTCCTCGCGGAGGACGCCGTTCAATGCGGGTATTGCACGCCGGGGATGATTATGACCGCCGCGGCGCTCTTGAAAGAAAACCCGCATCCCACAGATAAGGAAATCCTGAACTCGCTGAACGGCAATCTCTGCCGGTGCTGCGGATACCCGAAAATCCTCCGTGCGGTTCGCCGAGCCGCTGGGAAAGAATCGGAGGTGAAAATCTCATGAGTGAAAACGTCCCTGCAAAGGAAATGCTCGAATCGGAGTGCTGTGAACCGGCTGATGAGCCGTCTTCCGCTTTTCAGGTGAGCCGACGCGGCTTTCTGCAACTTCTCGGCGCGGGTCTTCTCATCACCGTGGCCGAGGGGCTATCTTTTGGCGAGAGAGGAGGAACCGGGGCCCGACGGGCCGGGACCGTCGCGGCCCGAGTTCACATTGACCGGGACGGCAGGATTACCGTCATGACAGGGAAGGTCGAAATCGGCCAAGGCTCCCGCGCGCAACTGACGCAGGCAGCAGCGGAGGAGCTGCGCGTTCCCGTGAATCAAATCCGCTTGGTGATGGGCGACACAGCTCTTGTTCCCGACGATGGGACAACTGCTGGCAGCCGGACAACGCCTTCGACCGTCCCGGCGGTGCGCAAGGGGGCCGCAGCGGCGAGAGAGCTGTTGACGGACCTTGCGTGCAAACGCTGGAATGTTGACCGCGGCGCCGTGAAGGCGGAGAAAGGCGCCGTTTCTCACCCCGCGACAGGACGAACGCTCACCTACGCCGAGCTTGCTAAAGCAGAAGACATTGCGAAAGCCTTCGAGAAGACTATCCCTGCCGATGTGGAAGTTACGCCGGTGAGCGAATGGGAGGTGCTTGGGACTTCGGTCCCGAGGCCAAACCGCCGAGACCTCGTTGCGGGAACCCATCGCTTCCCCTCCGACATCGTGCGGCCCAATATGCTCTATGGAAAGGTGCTGCGCCCGCCCTCCTATGGCGCGACGCTTGTGACCGTTGATCTCTCCGAAGCGAAAGCGATGGAAGGCGTGGTTGCCGTCCGGGATGGCGACTTTGTCGGATGCGCGGCGCCGACATCGTTTCGCGCCGCACAGGCGGTGAAGGCCATCGCCAAGACAGCGTCCTGGAAAACTGCCCCTCACCCGTCGAGCAAGGAGCTGTTCTCCTATCTGAGAGAACATGCTCAGCGCGAAGGCGGCCGCGGGTCTCGCGGCGGCGACGGGTCCGTTCAGGAGGCGATTGAAAAGGCGAGCAAAGTCCTGCGCGAGGTTTACGAAATATCCTATATTCAGCACGCCCCCATGGAGCCTCGGGCCGCCGTCGCCGAGTGGAACGACGGCAATCTCACCGTGTGGACGGGCACTCAGGGCCCATTCGGAGTACATTCGCAATTGGCGCGGACTTTTGGCGTTGACTCGCAGCAGGTTCGCGTCATCATGCCGGATATGGGCGGCGGGTTTGGCGGCAAACATACCGGTGAAGTGGCCGTGGAAGCCGCTCGATTGGCTAAGGCTGCCGGGTGTCCCGTGTCACTGAGGTGGACGCGCGAGGAGGAGTTCACATGGGCTTATTTCCGGCCGGCGGGAGTTATTGAGATACAAGCCGGGTTGGACGCGAACGGCTCGATCGTGGCATGGGATTTCACCAACATCAATTCCGGGGGAGCAGCCATTGCGTCGCCTTACGAAATACCGAGCAAGAGAACCCAGTTCGTCGGTTCCGACCCGCCCCTGCGCCAGGGCTCGTATCGCTGCCTGGCCGCCACGGCCAACAACTTCGCCCGCGAGTCCTTCATGGACGAGCTTGCCGCAGCGGCCGGAGCCGACCCGCTTGCGTTCCGGCTCGCCCATATCAAGGACCCGCGTTTGCGAGCCGTCCTGGAGAGTGCCTCGGAGCGATTTCGCTGGGCCGATCACAAGAAGAAAATGAGTCCGGAGGTGGGTGTAGGCTTGGCCTGCGGCACCGAAAAGGGCTCCTACGTGGCGGCATGTGTAGAGATAGGAGTGGACCGCAAAGCCGGCCGAATTGATGTGCGCCGCGTCTGCGAGGTGTTTGAATGCGGAGCCATCCAGAATCCGGACAACCTGCTCTCGCAGGTGGAGGGGTGCATCATCATGGGCTTGGGCGGCGCCTTGAGGGAGGAGATTCAGTTCGAGAACGGTAAGGTCCTCAACGCCACCTTCAGCAAATACCCGGTTCCGCGGTTCGCGGACGTTCCCGAACTCGACATTCATCTTCTCAACCGTCCCGACCTTCCCTCGGCGGGGGGCGGCGAAACGCCGATTATCGCCATTGCTCCCGCCATTGCGAATGCTGTTTTCCAGGCAACGGGCATCCGCATTCGTCGCATGCCCATCCGCATCGGTTTGTTGGCGGAAAAGGCTTGATTCCTGACGTGTCGGCGGATAACATACGAGCCGTGTGGAGACTCTAAGGGGTGGCATGGGCATCCCTGGCCGCTCAGCGTGGACGAGCATCCGTCTCGGTTCTGGTCAGCAGCATACCGGAGCGACAGTGCTCCTTTGACACGCACGGGCAGGCTTGCCCATGTTGAAGCTATGCAGGCGGGGACGCCTGCGCTACATTC
>JAUYEE010000043.1 GCA_030691545.1 bacterium
CCTCTCCCCTCCTTTCCCTTTCAAGCCCAAAATCTCCTGTCCTGAATCGCTCCAACCCTCATCCCTGCCTGCGTACTGCCCTTACACCCACCAATTCTCTCCCCGTCCGACCCTTCCAAATCAAAACCTTCGGAATCGCTGGCGCGAGAAAGGCGGGCTTGACGCGGCGAGCGGTTTTGGGGTAGGATGGCTGAAGATGGAGTTCAAATTTGTCAGGAGGGATCGAGGGAATGAAATCTGTGACTTGGATAGCTGCTTCGCTCGGCCTCGTTGTCTTTTCCCTTTTCCTGATCTTCTTCCCCACCAGGATGGTCGCGTTTGGGACGGTACTCGTTGCTGTGGTGGCGATTTGGGGCGAATGGATCCGGTCGGCTGTCGCCGGCCCGAAAATGCAGATCACACTCAAGGATGCGAAGGGGTGGGCCGCCAGAGGTTCCCCTTACCGACGTTACACGCTAATGGTGTACAACAAGCGCCATTGGGCGTCGGCCAAGAACGTTCGAGTGCTATGTGAGAAGATGTTCAGACGGTCCTCAGACGGCTGTTTTGAAGAACTACCGTTGTACGATCCTATTCAGCTTCGCTGGACGAGGTCCTCAGTACGCAAGATGACCTCCCCTCGACTTAATCCTGACATTAGCTCAATGGATATGTGCGCCCTTGGGGCCATGAGCATCGGTGGTTTTGCCTTGGATGCGTACTGTGGAGACGTGCATTTCCCTCATTCAGATCCGTCCCGTGGCCATAGCCTTGCCGGTGAGACCGTACGGATCGAATTGATTGTTGTTGCCGACAATTTCAGGTCAAAAGCGCCCTACGTTTTGGAAATTGCCTGGGACGGCGAACGGTCCGAGGATGCGGAAGAGATGTCCAAACATCTGGTGATAAAAGAACTTCGACAACTCAATTTTAAGTGCGATCACACATGACAGAAGAACGCGACTTGGAGCGTACCGACAAAGGGCCTGTGCGGATCATCTCCTCTATGCCGGAAGTTGAAGCGGCATTCGGCAGGAGCAGGGATTATGGGCCCAGGCTTGAGAGACTAAAATGAAACATCACTTCCTACCAAGATTTTACCTCAAAGGCTTCACCGACCCGGATGCGGATAAAGAACCTGAGCCTTATGCATGGGTCTACACGCTGTCCAAGTCGGAGTGGAAGAAACGCGCGCCGAAGAACATTGCCACCCAAAACGAATTATATAGTTACACCGATGAGAAAGGGGGCCGCAACGACGACCTTGAGAAGATTCTCTCGCTGGCAGAAGCACAGATGGCCAAATTGCTCACCACGAGAATCCAGGGACGTCAACAACTCGACCCACAGAACCTTGAGACAATGAGTTACTTCCTGGCCCTCATGTCAACCCGCCTTCCAGGCTATCTCGATCAGTGGTCAGACTTCTTGGCCGGAATCGCGAAGAGCACGTTGGACCTCTTGCTAAGCCATCCGGCCGCGTTCGAGGCGGAAAGGAGGCGATATGAGCAAGAGACTGGCAAGAGGCTGCCGGAGGGCTTTGGTTCCGAGCGAGTTGACCTGAAAAACCTCAAGTTCGTCCCGAAAAAGCCACTGGTGCTGATGGCCGCCCTTGCCCCGATCAACATGATGGCGAGCATTCTGTTCAAAATGTCCTGGACCTTCTTCACAGCACCACGAGATGGAGGATTCGTGACATCAGATTACCCTTTTTGTGCGTACAATCCGGATCTCGAGGGGTCCCCTTACGGCCCCGGCCTTGCACACAAGAGGACAACAATGACCCTTCCCCTCAGCGCGCAGGTCGCAGTTCTTGTAAGCTGGGGTGCCCTGACGACTGGCTACCGCGAGGCGAGTCGCTCAGAGATCAAGAAGTTCAACGTGCGCACCATCAGAAGTGCCGGAGAGTTCATCGTGTCAGCCAAGCCCAGCTTCGTAGGCTATGATCTCGTTCTTGCCCACAGCAGAGGGCGGCTTAGGACAACATAATAAGCTCCTCTGACCAGCACGATTCCGCACTATGGGTCAAGCGCTGCCAGTATCCGCAGACGCTGTTTTTCACGCTCGCTGTCGGCGTCGCAGCGGCCATGGGAACACAACGGCCGGGCGATGGGCTCTTGTAGACCTGCGTGAGCAAGTGGAACCCGGATCTCTCCTATGCCTTTGCCTTGTTCCACTTCCCGCGGGTGAAATCGGGGACCTCAATTGGTTTGCCGCCGCCGCGAATGGATTCTGCGGAAAGCGGAATGATGGAACTCCAGGTCACCGCATCGTAAACGTCAATGGGGGGCGGGCCGCCCGCTCGGACAGCCTCAACGAACTCGCGGACGATGAAGAAGTCGGCTCCGCCGTGCTCGGTCTTTTCGGCTTCCTCCTGCCAGCGCTTCCATTTGGGATGCTCGTACTTGTCCGAATACTTCCCCAGCGGCTCCCAATCGTACCCGTTGCTGACTCCCTCAATCCAAATCCTGTCGCCGTCCGATTCGTAGGACGCTTTCAAGCCCTGAAGCGAATTATACGTTGTCGAAGGATGGGGACGGGCAGAAGCGGTGTCGTACCGCAGGTCAATCACGGCGCCTTTGGCAGTCTCGATTAGCGTGCTCGTTGAATCGCCGACGGCGAATTTGACTTTGGCGGGGGAACTATCCTTGGGAAAGTGCATCGCGGCGTACCGTTCGATACTCGCCTGCCGGGTGGCCATCGAAACGAGCGAGACGAGCCGGTCGTGGCGATTGATGCCCATCCACTGAGCGACGGGGCCGAGCGAGTGCGTCGGATAGAGGTTGCCGATGTAGTCTCGCGCGAGCTCGCCGCGCCAGGTGAGAGACCCGTCAGATTCGAATTTGATGGGACGACAGTCGTGAACGTAGCCGCATTCGGCGTAGGTGAGGTCTCCGAACACGCCTTGCTCCACCATGTTGAGGATCATCATGCACGGGCGATAATAGCAATAGTTTTCCGAGAGCATGTAGAGCTTCTTTGTCTCCTCCACAGCTTCGACGAGTGCCCAACATTCTTCGAGGGTGCACGCGGCGGCGACCTCGCTGAGCGCATTCTTCCCGGCGCGCAGTGCGTCAACGGACATCACTGCGTGAAGCTGCATGGGTGTGGCGATGACGATGGCGTCGAGGTCGTTACGCTCGAGCATCTTCCGGTAGTCCGTCGGGCTCTGCGAGTAACCTGCCGGGCGGCTGCCGCGGGCCTCCTGCACGACCGTCTGCGCCCGGCTGAGATGCGCCTCGTTAATATCGCAGATTGCCGGGACCTCGACTCCCGGGACGTTCAAAATCAGCCGCAGAAGATAGGTGCCGCGACCTCCGACTCCGATGAATCCCAGGCGCACGGGCTTGGCGATCTCAGCGGCCAAGGCGGTCTTCGCCAAATTCGCCGCAATCCCGGCTCCCACGCCAACACGGAAGAAATCTCGTCTGCTCAAGGTCTTGTCCATCGGCGAGCCTCCTTGTTTATGTGGCACGGGCTTCCCTGGCCGTGGTTTCCTGCCGGCATCTCCTCGGTTCGGTGCCTCGATACCTGACCGCGGCCGGGTGCCTGCATGCGGGCAGGCCAGCCCGTGAGTCATGGGCAAGATGCCCATGCCACCTCTTATTGAATGCCCTGTTACAATGTCCGTCGGTGAAAGGCTGCACGCTCCCTCAGAATGGCGCGGCCGACAACCGGCCTCACGGGTACAATAGATACCGCTGCCTCTGGCGAAGGAACTGGCGAAAGCGAGGCCTCCAGGCGGCGATTATCTCATCGGCGGCAACTCCCTCCTTGATTTTCCGCGCCGCCGCAGGGTCGCCTATCATCGGCCCGATAGCTTCCACAGCGAACGTGTCTCCATACAGACGGTAAATGGTTTCCGCGAACAGCATCCCCGCCCGCACCACGTCAAGCTGGTTTCTGTCCGTTACGACGACCCGTACGCCTGAGCATCTTTCCCCGGCGAACCGGCTGGCGTCCGGGGTAAATTCGACGGGGACGAATTGCAGCCCGGGAAGATTCTCCTGGTTCAATTCTTCCGCGAGCTTTTCCCCGTCGAGCCAGGGGGCGCCGTACAGCTCGAAGGGAGCAATCGTCCCGCGCCCTACGGACATGTTGGTCTGCTCCACGATTCCGAAACCCGGATAAAGAGCCGCCGCGGCAAGGTTTCGCATGTTCGGTGATGGGCTCCTCCAGGGCAGTGCCGTCTCGTCGAACCACATCCGCCGTCGCCATCCCTGCATTTTGATGACGGTCAGGTCACAGCGGACGCCAAACTCACGGTTGAACATCCGGGCAAGCTCGCCGACGGTCATTCCATGTGCCGCCGGCATCGGAAAGTACGATATGAAACGCCCCTCATACGTTTTGTCTAAGACTGGCCCGCCGACGTATCTTCCGGAAATGGGGTTGGGCCTGTCCAGAACAACGAACCGAATGCCCTGCCGGGCAGCCTCTTCCATGCACATCGCCATGGTGGAGATGTAAGTATAGAACCGTGCTCCGATATCCTGGATGTCAAACACAAGAGTATCTATCCCCTCCAGGGCTTCGGGCGTGGGACGAAGGGTTTCTCCGTAGAGGCTGTAGAATTTCAGTCCGGTCCGAGAATCAATCCCGGAAGGCACCTTCTCGTCCGCGTTTCCCCAAAGACCATGCTCCGGAGAGAACAGCGCCTTCAGCTCGAACCCCTTCTGTTCCCGGAAGAGCGAAATGATGTGGACGCCCCGGGAGTTGATGGAAGACTGATTGCATACCAAACCGACGCGGCGTCCCCGCAGAGGGCGAAATCCCGTTTCCACCAGCACGTCTAAGCCCGTCTTGACCGCCGGGCGAGGCGGAAGGCCACCACTGCCGGGAACCTGCGACAGGAGCGCTATCAGAACGCTCAGAACAATGACCATGACAAGACTCCTCGAAGACATCAGCAACACGGATCGGCTTCTTCGTTTGGGCGGAGAAGCCTGCGGTTTTTTCCGCACCCGGCCAATGTTGCCATCAGCATTGTGCCTTCTCTTGCCTGCGAAAGTCGGTGCGGCGGACTCTCAAACTCGGAGACACGACTTCGTCCCTCACTGCACAATTGACCGTAGAAAACTGACGTCCCGAGCGACGTTCTTCAGGATGGCGGCACGCTCCTCCGGCCCGGAGTATTCGCCATGGAGACTCAGCGGACCCGCATATCCGCGCTTCCGCAAAAGTGCGAGCGCCTCCGGCCAGTCCACGAGTCCATCCTGAAGGGGACACCATTCTGTTTTCCACTTTTTGCCTGCCGGGGCGCCGCTGGACCTATAAACCACATTCTTCACGGCAACCATGGCGAGGTGCCTTCCGACGATTTCGAGAGCCAGAGGAAGGGGCTCCCCGTTGATCGAGAGATGAGCGGGGTCAATGTAGGCCCCCACGCAAGCCGGATCGAAATCCCGCAGAAGAGTCATCAGCGTGGACGCGTTGCAGGCCAGATAAGGCCCGGAATGATTGTGAACTAAAGTGCGCACCCCATATTTCCCGGACAGTCTGCCGAATGCCTCCAGGTCGCGGCGTGCCTGGTCCACCATACTCCAATAGCTCTCGCCTTCCTTCCATTGCCAGTATCCGATCTTCACCTCTTTGACTCCGGCTTCTGCGCACGCGGCGAAAATCGGCTCGGCAGTTCGGTCGTGCGGGTTCACCAAATTCGTCTCCGTGGAGACCATAGGGACAGACAAGCCTGCCTTTTGCCAGAGGGTCACCGCCCCCGGCAGCGCCTTCCGCACGTTGTCCGGATTGACGCACTGCCCCGCGCGCACAGCCAGGTCAAGCCCGTCAAATCCCATTCCTTTGACGGCTTCTGTGATTTCTTGCGGACTCAGCCCTCGCAGGAATTTCGTGAAGTAGATGATTGGATTGGGATGAGGTGAAGAATCCTGAGTCTCCGCAGACTCGCCTGCCACGGAAGAAGCGGCGAATCCTACCACTGAGGTCCTCAAAAACTCCCTTCGAGTCAACCTGGCCTGCAACATAGGCGCCTCCTCCTGAAGCTGTATCACGGCATAAGAATGACTCCGGCGCAAGAACGACAACGAGTGTACCATTTCCAAGTGAAAGCGGTCAGCAAGGAAGGAAACAAGGGCGTGGCAACGTACGAGGGCGGGACGGATGAATCCCCTGATCGAGAAGCCAGGCTGAAGCCTGCTCACGCAAAAATCTGCCCCGTCGGAATGCCACGGACTGAAGCCCGTGTCTAACGGGGGGGGCGCCGGCTGAAGCCCGGCGAGGACGCATTGGACGCGAAGCAAGAGGATCATGGAGAAGGCGAGCGATGAGCCCGAGCGTCGGAGGACGAACCGCCTAAACGTAGCCAAACCCGCAAGAAACCGGCGGCAGGCCACGTAGGAATCGAAAGATCAAGTGACGAGCCCATGCAGAGAGAGGAGAGAATTGGCTGGGGAGGCAGGATTCGAACCTGCGGCTTCTTGATCCAGAGTCAAGCGTCTTACCAATTCGACCACTCCCCAGGAGAGGCTGCCCACGAAGCGGAATGGGTGACCGGGTCTCTGGGGTTAATCCTTTTTTTCAAAAGGGTCCAACCCGTAGTAGAGAGTTCGTCCTACTATCTTGCCCTCAACCGGGCGGCGTCGATCGCTCGGATAAAACTTTATCTTTCTCCCGTCCATTTCCCACGTCCCTGCCGTCGAAGAAACCACGTCCCCCGTCACAAGACTAGGGGTACTAATTCTGTGCTCGAACGTACCGTCCCTCTTAAGCGTCAGGGCGTTTTGCCCTCCCCTTATATACGTTTTGCCGACATAGACTCCCGCGATGCGCTCTTTTGTAGGCCCCTTGTCCCTTTCGACTTTGGGCAACCTCACCCGAAAGTTAACGTCACCTTCTGGGCATTCGCCCAGGAGTTCAACGGGCATTGTGCCCTGTGGGATACCCGCCTCGAGGACGACCGTTCCCTCGTCCCCGGGCTCCAACTCTTCTGGGCGGTATTCCACAAGCGCGCGATACACGTATCCCTTGTCCACCTTGACCTCTGCCTTGGAACAGAGGTGGCCGGGAAGGTAACCCCTCCGGGGGCCAAGGTTTTTGACCTTGCCTAGTATTTTCACAAAATCCTTATCTCCTTCCCCAACGGAGGTCAACTCTGGTACATTTTTGAGTGAAATTTCTTGGAACGTGACCGAAAACCTGGTCTCCCTGTCAGACCCGAGGACAAGCGGTCTTCCAAACTGTCCGCCTATCTCCCTCTGCTCCTCCAAGCTGCCGGGTAACCGTTCTCTTTCTTTGTCTCCGCCGTTCTTTTGCCGGCAAGCCGCGAGGACGACGCACAGGCCAAGGACCGTTCCCGCAACAACTATGGGCGCTCTCATCTTTCCCTCCTTTGCCCAGCCGCTCAGCCTCTCAAAACTGGTTGCGCCCCCATGCGCTGATCAAACCCGCTTGGGGGAACAACCACTATTCGGCACCCCGCGTTGTCTGGATTCACGCCGGGGGCCGCAGGCCACCGAGCCAGGACTCCAACCTGGAACCTTCTGATCCAGAGTCAGGCGTGTTACCAATTCCACCACTCCGCAAAACGAGAGGAGAAAACCTCCGCTGCATTGTCGTTCGTCAAGAAAACTGGCCGGACAACATTGCCGTCGGTCCTGAGGACGCACCTTATTTCTACTACTTCAGGGCAGCATCTGTCAACGAATAGTTTAAGCTTCGGCAGGGTCGCGGGGAGATGTTGCGGCGACACTCGTCTCTGGGCTATCATATGAAATGACGGGCAATCGGAGGAATCGGGAAAGGTTGAATCGAAAACCCTGTAAAATGGAGGACTTCACCCGTGAGCAAAATAGAAGTTCGCAAGCCCACAAAACAAGAACTCCAGAAATTGGGAGTCGAAGGCTGGCCGATCTGGGAGTGCGATCCCTCGACGTTCGACTGGGAATACGATGACAAAGAGACGTGCTACATCCTCGAGGGCGACGTCACCGTTACCACCCCAACAGGGGACGTCCACTTTCAGAAAGGCGACCTCGTGGTTTTCCCCAAGGGGCTGAAATGCCAGTGGAATGTGGCGAAGCACGTCCGCAAGCACTACCGCTTCGGTGATTGACAGCCACAATGTCTTGGGAGCGGGTTCACGTGACCGCTTCTTGTTCGCGCTGAACTGCAATGGACGAGACGCTCACGATAAAAAAAAGACTCCAGCAATGGTTGGTGCGGCGAGCACTGGCTGGTGGACTCTCCTTTACGCGCCTGTTTTCGTTGAGAGCGATCGGCCGGTTCTCCCGGGTGCTGGCGGACCTCGGCTATTACCTCCTGAGCCGCAACCGAAAGCTTGCCATCGCGAACCTTTCGCTGGTTTATGGAGGAGCAAAATCCCCGACGCAAATTCGTGAGATGGCTCGGCAGACCTTCCGCGAGGGGGCGCGAGGGGCCTTCGAACTGATGTATTTCTTTGGGCGGGGTCATATCGAAGATGGCTGCAGACTCGTCAGGGAAACGGAGGGGTTAGAAAACCTCCGCAGGGCGTTGGATAAGGGAAAAGGGATCGTCGCCCTCTCCGCGCATTTCGGAAATTTCGTTCTCTTAGGGGCGACGTTGAACCGGCTGGGTCACCCGTGCGGCAGCATCATGCGGCAGATGAGGGACGCGCGGCTCGAGGCGATGTTCACTGACCTTCGCAATGAAATGATGCAGATCATCATCCCCAAGTTTCCTCTTTCCCATTCGGTGAGAGAATCCCTCCGCTGGCTCTCCCGAGGAAACGTCCTCGTGATGTATATTGACCAAAGGTCAAAGGCGGGAGCGATTGTTGACTTCATGGGATTCCCGACATCCACGGCGACCGGGGCGGCGTATTTTGCCCTGCGCTCGGGAGCCCCGGTCCTCCCGATGTTTGTTCTCCGCCGCGACGACGGGTATTACAAACTCCTCATCGGGCCCGAGGTCGCGGTCGTTACAACCGGAGCCTTCAAGACGGATGTGGACATCAATACAGCGCGCTTCGCGAAGGTCGTAGAGGAGTACATCCGCCAACGCCCAACACAGTGGTTCTGGTTCGACCGGCGCTGGAAGCAGTTCCACAAGAAGAAAGGCGTGTGATTAGGGTCCGACGAGTCCGTGTGTGTCCGTGAACAATGAGACGCGCTGCCGACAGTCTCCCTTCGGCGGGCGACGCTTGCCGAAGGCGCGACGGCGTTACGGCGGGCATTTCGAGCAGATAGACCGGAAAAACGTGGTGCTCAGGTAGCGCTCGCCCCGGTCGGGCAGAATGACAACCACCGTCCCAGACTCCATCTGTTGAGCCACCCGCAAGGCCCCGGCAACGGCTGCCCCGCTCGACATCCCGACAAAAAGCCCCTCTTTTTGGACCAGGAGTCGCGTCATCTCGTAGGCTTCTCCGTCCTCGACTGTGATTTTCTGGTCGAGCCCCTCGGGGTTGTAGATTTCGGGAACAATGGACTCGCTCATGTTCTTCAAGCCCTGAATGGTGTGCCCCGGTGTCGGCTCGACGCCAACAATTTGAACCTGCGGCTTCTTCCCTTTCAGAAACTTTCCGACTCCCATCAGAGTGCCTGTGGTCCCCATCCCGGCGACGAAGACATCCACCGTGCCCCCTGTCTGCTCCCAGATTTCAGGGCCCGTGGTCTCATAATGGGCCAGAACGTTGTTTTCGTTGGTGAACTGGTTGGGCATGTAGTACTGCTCTGGCGCGTCCGCGAGCAGTTCGTGGGCCCGTCGAATGGCCCCGTCCGTTCCTTCTCGTGCGGGGGTCAGGACGACCTCCGCCCCGAACGCCTCAAGAATATGCTGCCGCTCCGTGCTGACGCACTGGGGCATAAAGAGTTTGACCCGATAGCCTTTCGCGGCTCCAATCATCGCCAGGCCGATGCCCGTGTTACCGGACGTTGGCTCGACAATCGTCTTGTCCGGCGTCAACTCGCCTCGCTCCTCGGCTTTCCTAACCATGTACAACGCGGCGCGGTCTTTCACCGAACCGCCAGGATTGGCTCCCTCCAGTTTTGCGAACACCCGCACCCCGGAGTTCTTCACTATGTTCGTGATTTTCACCAGTGGCGTATTGCCGATAGCCGATAAGACGCTCAACTCTCCTCTCCTTTCCGCCGTTGCCGTGAAGACCGTCGGCTGACGATCGTCGCCATGAACCAGCGATCATCGCAAGTGGCTGGAGCCGGGTGTACCGCCGGCATCTTGCCGGCTGTCTCGGGGGCATCCTGCCCCCGCTTCCGAGGGCGAACTTGACTTCAACAGAGGCCTGGAGGCGGCCAGGTCGCTGAAGCACAAGACTACTATACTGACCGCACCTCTTCGGGCTAAGCACTCACATGCGCCCAAAAAAATTCCCCGGCGCCTTTTGCCGAGACGCCGGGGAAAGAGTCAAGGAGACTTACCACCTCTTGTTCGGAGGAGCCGGAATCGGCCCGACCGGAAGCTGCATATCCATGGTGGGATTCTTCGGGACCAGCTCAAGACCGCACTTCATGAACTCGTCCCAGTTGAGCTTCTTACCGGTGTAAGCGGATTCGCGACCAAAGATGGCGGTCATGGTGCTTTCCGCAACCTGAACACCCTCATTGTAGTACGGACCCTTGCCCGTCATGCTGTTCATGAGGTCAATGTGCTCCTGCACGTATGGGTTGGCGCCGCCCTCTCCCATGTCCGCGCAGTTGCTTCCGCCTTTGGTCCCCACGACGTATTCCGACACGTCGCCATCGGACCCGTTCCAGTGGCGCGACATGCTCAGCATGTGGACGCCGTTGGGATACACGTAATCAACGGAGAAGTTGTCCCAGATGTTGCCCAAAAGCTCATTTTCCTTCGGTTTCCACGCGCGACCGCCGGAGGCGAAAGCGCTGACCGGATGGGCTCCCATGATCCAGTTGATGATGTCAAGGTTGTGGACGTGCTGTTCCACGATGTTGTCGCCGCAGATCCAGCAGAAGGAGTACCAGTTGCGAAGCTGAAACTCCATGTCGGTCATGCCAGGCGTGCGCTGCCGGTTGTGGATGACCGGGCCGCCGCACCAATACGCGCGGCAGGAGAGGACTTCGCCAATGGCTCCGTCGCGGATTTTCTTGACGGTGTCAATGTAGGGTTTCTCATGCCGTCGCTGCGTGCCGGCGGTCACGGAGAGCTTCATCTCCTCGGACTTCTTCGCCGCCGCTATGAATCGGCGAATGCCCACTGCATCCGTCCCAACCGGCTTTTCCGTGAAGATGTGTTTCTTCGCGTTCACCGCCGCCTCAAAATGCTCGGGACGCCAACCGGGGGGAGTGGCCAGAATCACATAGTCAATATCTGCGGCAAGGACTTTCTTGTAGCCGTCGAGTCCGGGGAAAACCATCTCGTCCGGAATGGCCATGTTCCTCTGCCTGAGACCGCGCTGCGCTCTCTTTGCCTGGTCCTCGAAGGCATCCGAAACCGCGATGATTCGCACGTTCGGGTTCGCCTCCATGGCATTCTGCGCGGCGCCCGTCCCACGTCCTCCGCAGCCGATCAGCCCGACTTTGACAATCTCGCCCTCTTCGGCTCGCGTCCGGACGAACGGCATCGCCGTTGCCGCCGTGGCAAGAGCCGCCGTCTTGAGAAAATCTCTTCTGCTAAAAGCCTTCTTCACTTCCATACGCTGCCCCTCCTATCCGTGTTAGAGTTCTGGGAAGCTTGTTCGGTCCATCACGTCGAAAAATGTGAGGCCAGAATACCATATCGAGGAACCGTGTCAACACCAAATCCAACCCTCTGGCCCCTTGCCCCTGATCCCTGCCCCCTGGCCCCCGACCCCCGATCCCCGATCCCTGACCCCAGATCCCTGCCCCCTGCCCCAAACCCGAAACCCTAACCCCCAAACCCAAAATGTTCCCCTCCGCGTCCCTCCGCGGTTCCTTCCCCTCTTCCAAAATCGCAAATCGCCAATTCTCCCTTCGTGCTCTTCGTGTCCTTCGTGGTTTTGTCCCATTCCTTGACTCCCCCCTCTACGTCCTTCCGCGGTTTCTTCCCCCTTTGGACTGCGGTAGCCATGCTACCGCCTTCATACATGGGAGCGCAGCTCCCATGCTTCAAATCCTGTCCATCCTGTTCATCCTGTCTAAATTCCCCCTCTGCGTTCATCTGCGGCCTCCTTTCGCAAAACCGAAATGCCTCTGGCACGCAACAACTATTCGTGCTATACAAAATACAGGGGAAACGATGGCATTCGCCCTGCAACCTTCTCTCATCGGGAGGAATGTGCCATGTTGCGCTCATTGACCATGGTCGGTTCTGTTCTGGCCACTCTACTGTCCGCGAGTTGTCTGGCCTCACTTGCTGACTTCCTGTGGCAAGAATCCGAAAGGGATGCAGCGGACAATCTCGGTCTGATGCTCGAGGAGCTTGCCTCGCCAAAGGTCTCCGGGGAAGAACTGGCCCCCAGAGCACAAAAGCTCCAGCAGCGATGGCAGGAGTACATGACGCAGCGCGGCAAAATGGCCTCTGCCCTCGCCGACGTTGCGTCTCTTTACGAAGAGAGGAACCGTTTTTCGGAAGCTCTCGCGATCTACGAATCGCTCTGGGAGCATTTCCCCGAACAACAGGAACTCATCGGCAAGATCAAACGCGACCGCGCCTTGGCCGAAATCCCCATTGACCTGTCCACTCCCGAAAAAGCGTTTTTCAGCCTTAAACGGGGTCTCCTCACCTACAAGCTAACCTCCGCCACATTTGGGGTAGCCGACCCGAGCACGATTCTTTATGAACCAGAACCCATCGAGCGGCACGAAGTCGAGGCAGACCTCCGGAGACTGGAGTCCCGTCTGGCTCAACCGCTGGAGTGTTCCACCGATTCCACGAACGGAGGGCCGAAAGCGGATTGGCCCAGGCCCGTTCGCGACCCCTGGCGAAACTGTGTGAGATACTCTTCAGATTTTTCCCCAGCCTCACTCAAGGTCAGGGACGCAACGGCTCTCGACATCATGGACAGGCTTATCGCTAACTTCCCTGTGCCCGTCTTCCTCACGCCTGGGGCGCGTGCATATCTCGCCGAACTGAGTCGGAGGCAAGAGACAAGCGAGGAACGCTTCTCAGTGGACCTCCAGGATATCCCCGCGCATCACCTGCTTCAGTACGTTCTTGAGCGGGTTTTGCCGAAGGGCAGCGTCCCGTTTTGGCCCCTTCTAAATGCAGTGGAGGGGCGCTTCGTTTTGCACATCCGCCACGCAACTGGCGATCAGATCGAGCCGATTCTGACTCTTGTGATCCAACATGAGCCCGTTGTGCCCTTCCCCGACGACGTCGAGTCCGAGTCCGAGGCCGCCTCCGATTCCCTTAGGGAGTTTCTTGCGTCGTCCGTCGGCCTCGAAAAGCTGCCAGAACAGTGGCTCGCCCACCTTGATGCGTACAGCAGCATGGAGATATTCGCGGCGCCCATTTCAGCGCTGCAGACGTGGAGCCAAATGACGCACATCCCCGAGAGCGGTGTCTATTATGGGCGGGTCGTGCCACTGTTCCGCTGTCTGCGAGCCTACCCCCTTGTCGGACCGCGCCCCGACCCTTACGGGGACCCCAAGCCGAAATACATCCTGGATGTCCAGGTGGGTTGGCAAAAACGCAGGATGAGCAAGTTCCTGGACGACCGATTGGGCATTGTCGCGCTCCTCATGTCCAGACTCATCAAAGTCGAAGAGCGAATACCGAGCCGCTTTATCCCCCAGCTCGATCTGCCGCCGCGCGTCTTGGAGCTGGCGTCCCGCCTCGGCCTCTGGTACGACGGAAAAGCCTATCGGTTTCTTCTCTTTGACTCGGAAGAGGACCGCGAGCGATGGCTCAAGGGAGAGGACTGGCTCGATATGCCAAGCGACCTGGATGACTACGAATGGCCGAGCGAAGAGGAACTCGAGAAGAAATGGAAGGAATTGGAGAAGAACGTTGAAAAGGGAGTCATCACAATTCCCGACCTTTCTGATCAGTGACCAGTGCAGTAACGAGCTACGGATGAAGGAAACGGGTCTTATTTTGGGGTGGGGGCTTATTGGTCGTGAGGATTGCGA
>JAUYEE010000072.1 GCA_030691545.1 bacterium
CAAGAAGATGGAGAAATTCCGGATGTTGCATTCCTGAATCATGGCGACCACACCCGGCCAGGGGTTGGCGTGCAGCTTCTTGTAGTAGTCAATCTTCTCCGGCTTGATGCCGGTGACCCAACCATACCGTTTGACAACCATGACTGGCCTCCTCCCTACCTTGCGCTATTTCTTCGTCCAGAGCTCTCGCGCTCTGTTCAGTACAACGGCCGCGAGAATGATGGACCCTAAAAAACTCTGCTCGAAATAGACGTTCGCATCTAACATCACCAGGCCGTTCTTGATGAACACAATAATGATGGCGCCCATGAGAATCCCTAATGACGAAATGCTGCCACCGGATAACCCGGTTCCTCCGACGATGGCAATGGCGAACGAGCTGATCAACCAGTCTTTCCCTGTTGCTGGTTGAGCGGAACCCATCCGCGACACCCACAGCACCGCGGCCAGAGCCGCATAAAAACCGGAGAGAACGTTCGCGGCGACGATCATGTTGCGCGTATTGATGCCCGAGAGGCGAGCCGCCTCCGGGTTGCTGCCGGTCGCTAAGAGATGGCGTCCGAAGACCGTGTAGGAGAACAAGCAATGCGTCGCGGCAAGAGTCGCCAGGGCGATCCAGAACAGATTGGACAGAAAGAGAAGTCCTCCTCGGCCCACCAGCGTGAAGCTCTTGGGGATTTTTGTGTAGGCGTACCCTTCGGAAAAGCCGAGAACGATTCCCGTGAAAATAAACAGAGTAGCGAGGGTGGTGATGAAGGAGTTAATCTTCAGGCGAGTGATTACCAGACCGTTGAGGGCTCCCACAAGCAGACCCACCACGACCGCTGCAATCACCGCGGCGCCCCCGGGCAGACCGAGGTTGGCAATCAAATACCCTGTCGTGATTGTCGCTAACCCCCCTATCGCCCCAACTGAAAGATTCATGCCCCCCACCACGAGCGCGAGTCCCTGGGAGAGGGCAACCAGGGCGAAAAAGCCAACCATCCGAGAGACATTGAACAGATTGTATCGGGTCAGGAAACTATCCGACGTCAGCGAGAAGAAGAGAAAGAGCGTCAGAGCCGACAACGTAATCCCGGCGTCTTTGCTCCGCAACAATCTCTTTGCGTCGAATCCGCTCATAAGGGACAATCCCGCTCACTCCCTTCACTTGGGCGGCGCGAGATATTTCGTTTCCAGTTCGGCCAGGATGCTCCGTGTTACTGCCATCACTTCGTCAGGAAACGTTTTCAGGTTGTCCTGGGTCACCAGGGTCGCGCCCGTATCCACAAAGTAGGCGCCCTTCTTCGGCTTCCAGCCCGCCAACAGGTAAGACAGCAGCTTACAGCTAATGTAGCCGTGCCCATACGGATTCTGGGCGATCGTCCCGTCAATGTGCCCCGCTTCAATCGCCTTGAGCACTACCTCATCCGTGTCAATCCCCACGAAGCGGATGCGCCGGTTCCCAGGTTTCGCGTGCCATTCGGAAAGAATCGTCGCCGCGGCGACGGTCGGGGTGTAGCCGGTGCAGAGAATTCCGTCAATCTCGCGGATTCGGGCAGAGAGCGCATCCTGGATTTTCCCCATGCTTTCCTCGAACGAAGTCATCCCCGCGACAGTCTGCACAATCTTGACGCTGGCGTGTCGCGAGACTACGTCCTCGATACCCTCGCGACGAAGCACCGTGTTGGGGTCCTCGACCAACTCAAGAACATTCAGGATGTTCCCCTTTCCGCCCATAAAACGGATGAGCGCCTCCGCGGCCATCCCGGCGGCTTTCTTCACATCCGTTGCCACACAAAAGGATGCGGGTGTTGGCGTGGCCGTCGGGGCGCCATAGCTGACCACGAAAAGCCCGTTGCCAACCAGTTCCTCGTAAAGCCCGTTTGCGGCGCCGGCGTCCGCGGGATAAATGGAAAAACCGCGATAGCCCTGCGCCGCGAGCGCCTCGACGTTAGCATTCTCGTTATCCTGCGTGGCGTCCTGACCAATTCGCTTTCTGACGTGAATGCCGGTGTCCTTCTCGAAGGCGAGAACGCCCTTCTGTACCTCATCAAAATAGGGGTGCACGATGAGCGCATACCATACGATCTTTCGCGCAGCGGAGTTCCCTCCCGCTGAATCCGGGCCCCCTTTCCCGCAGCCCGCCAGGGTAAGCAACATTAGAAACGCAGCGAATGAGAAGTGCAAATGTCTCTTCATTGTCGGCTCTTTCACGATTATCCCGGACCCAGGACGAGGGCGTGGCATGGGCATCTTACCCATGATTCACGGGCCGGAAGCCTGTGCCGCCCGCCCCACACGCGCATGATTGGCACGACGGTTTGATCGAGTGGGCTCAGTATTGCCCTTTCCCGGATGCTTGTCAATCGCGCGTTGGAGACGCCGTTTCAGCCCGCCCGTTGCCTTCTGTTTTGTCGTCCCCGATAGCGCCCAAAAAGGGGCTTTCTGCCGATGCGATAACCTTTGGCTTGACCGGGACCGCCTGACTGCTTATCGTGGAACTCAATATCGGCAGTGTTGGGAGGCCCCGGCGCTCACCGCAAGGGCACAAAAACGCGAACGGCCTCCTACTTTCTGGTACTTCCTGCCTTTGGGTGTTAGTGGTGATTTGGTTGCCACGAGTCCCTCGGTAGAATGGACGCGACGCAGCCTGTCGGTCTTGTGAACTAACAGCAAAACGCACAAGGAGGCTTTCCATGAGTGAGACCAGAGAAAAAAGCATGTCCCGCCGCGAGTTCTTGAGGAATACCGGCCGCATGGCGGCAGCTTCGGCGATGGCGGGGGTAGCCATCCCCCGGGTCCATGCGGCGGAGGACAACACGATCCAGGTCGCTTTGATCGGCTGCGGCGGACGGGGTAGCGGCGCCGCGGCGGACGCATTGTCGGTCAAGAACGGCCCCATCAAGCTCGTCGCGATGGGCGACGTTTTTGCGGACCGCATCCCGCGCAGTTACGACGGCTTGAAGAAGAGATTCCCCGACCAGGTGGATGTCCCGGAGGACCGCAAGTTCGTTGGCTTCGAGGCCTACAAGAAAGCGATGGATTGCCTCCGTCCGGGCGACGTGGCGATTTTCGCGACGCCCCCTGCGTTCCGCTGGGTGCATTTCGGCTACGCCATCGAGAAGGGCCTCAACGTCTTCATGGAGAAGCCCATCACTGTGGACGGCCCAAGCACCCGCAAGCTCCTGAAGCTCGCCGAAGAATCCGTGAAAAAGAACCTCAAGGTGGGCGTGGGTCTCATGGTCCGCCATTGCAGAGGCCGGCAGCAACTCTGCGAGCGCATAAGGGCAGGCGAGATCGGCGACATCATCGCCCTGAGGGGCTACCGGATGGGCGGAACCGTCTCCTACGGGCCCAAGCCGGAGGGTACAAGCCATCTCCTCTATCAGGTCCGGCGTTTCCACGGCTTCCTCTGGGCCAGCGGCGGCGTGTACAGCGACTATTACATACACCAGCTTGACGAGTGCTCATGGATGAAAGGAGCCTGGCCGGTGCAGGCTCACGCCACGGGCGGCCGCCACTACCGAGGGAACGCCGTTGACCAGAACTTCGACACTTACGCCATCGAATACACGTATCCTGACGGCACCAAGCTGTTCTACTACGGGCGGAACATGGCCGGCTGCCACGGGGCGTTCTCGAGTTACGCCCACGGCACCAAAGGCTGCGCCATCATCTCGACCTCCTCTCACACCCCGGGAAGAGTTCGCACCTTCAAGGGGCAGGACTTCTCGGAGGCCAATCTCATCTGGGCGTTCCCGCAACCGGAGCCGAACCCTTACCAGATGGAATGGGTTGACTTGATTGACGCCATCCGGCAGGACAAGCCCTACAACGAGGCAAAGCGAGGGGCAGAAGCCAGCTTGGTGAGCTCCATGGGACGCATGGCCGCCCACACCGGCCAGATCGTCACCTGGGACGACATCCTCAACTGCGAGCATGAGTTCGCGCCGGACGCGGACAAGCTGACCATGGAGTCTGACTCGCCGCTCATGCCTGACGCCGACGGCAGGTATCCCGTCCCCAGACCGGGTATCGTGAAGAAACGGGAATACTGACGCTTTGTTCGGTTCCAAATGAGTTCACACAGCGAACTCGCCAGCGAGTCCTAAGGCGCATAGGCTATCCTTGCAATGCTGAGGGATTACCCCGGATACCGTTTTTCCGTTGACACGCTGGTCGCTCCTGTCCATCATGCACCGTAACGGATCCGTAGCGCCAGAGCACATTGTTGGCTCGGGTGCTGCGTTGGCTTTAGTCCCGCCGCGTCAGCCAATGCCTCCGGGAGGCTCGGCGAAAAAAGGAACCCGTCATGAGCCAATTGCTCAAGCCGCTTGTCATAGCTTACTTGGTACTCGGGATCACACTGTCGGTTTCTGGCGCGACAGACTCACCGCCGCAACTGCAAATCAAGTCAGGGGGCCCCGCTCAAGTCGTGCTTGGCTGGCCGGCCCCGGCAGAGGACTTCCTGCTGGAAGAGACACGCAGACTCTCGCCGTTAGGCCAATGGCTTCCCGTCGCACAGGCGCCGAGGATCAGTGACGGGTGGTGCATAGTGGACATGCCATGCACGGAGCCGACACGTTTTTTCCGTCTGCGATACGAGCCGAGCGCGTTGCGGTCCACACATCCGGCAATCATTTTCGCCCTTGTTGCGCCAGATGGGGCAAACGTCCTGACGGGTCAGCCCTTCCCTGTGGAGTTGCGGGCCAGCTTCAACGCAGTGCTCGCCGCCGTCTTGGTGCGCATTTCGGCCTCAGGTTCGGCCGAGGCGATGCTGACGGGCCGTTCGGCGAATCCGGCGCGATCCAACGGCTTGATGTTCATATCATCCACGTCGCAGGAACCGTTTGAGAATGGATTGCCGATGAGCCTGACTGGCGACGGAAGCCTCGAAGTGCTGTTAGGCGGGGGCCAGTGGCCATTTGACGGTGCGGCGCCGGGCAACGACGTACTGCTCGAGCGGCTGGAGGTCACGCCCATAAGCAGTGGAGAATTGACGCTCTCTCTCGTTGCTGCGGAAGCGGTGACGAGCCGGTGGGCACAGGACGGGTTGTTTTTCGACTCGGTCGGTATCAACCCGTGGAGTTCGGCGGTGACGGTGAACGTGCAAGCTGCTGCCATACGCGCTGGCGACGGCGTCCGCGCTCTGAGCACCGTCGAGGCCTTCAGTCAACGGGCGCAGCCCACTCCGACGATTACGCCCAACGCGGATGGCGAAGGCAGCGTTGATCTGGCCGATCTCGTGTACGTGCGAGCCCGTCTGGGCGCGGACCCTGCGCTGCCGGAAAACACGGGCGCGGACGTCAACGACGATGAGAAAGTTGACCTGCTGGACCTGGTGGCGGTGCGCAATCGCTTGTCCCCGCCCGAGCGGGCCCCGGAACCGCAAGACGTGCGCCTCAACGAAGTCGCCCCGAATCCTGCCGCCGGCGAAGTGCCGTGGGTCGAGTTGAAATACACCCACACCGCCGAGACGACTTTTACTTCGCTCGAACTGCGCAATGGCTCCCAGCAAGTGCTGTTGGCCCCTGGGGCATCAATTCCGGTCTGGCACGGCTCGTTCATCGTGGTCATGTTTGACGGAGACAAGCCCATGGAGTACCTCGGCGATCCAGGCGCGCAGACGGGTGTCATGCTCCACCTCGCCGATCCGGGCGCCGTTTTCGACCCGACGGCCGATCAGTGCCTGCTCTACCTCGACGGCGAGCTGGTGGACTCAGTCGCCTGGGGCCACCTCCCGGAACGCAACGCCGTGCTGAACACCGAGCTTTATCCAGTCCCCTCGGGCGGCTCCATTGGCCGGGACAGTTACGAGCAGGACCGCTGGGTTCGGTTCGCCACACCTACGCTGGGCGCCCACAACGGCTTGCCCACCCCCCTGGTGATGTTTCCCATCGCGGGCGGAGGCGTGCTGCGGGGCGAGACCACCCCGTTTGCGTGGGTTGACCCGCGATATAGCCCGATCACCTACGAACTGGAAGTGGAGAAGACCGGTGACTTTCAGACCCCGCTGATTGGCGTGACCTGCTATGAGCCGGGTTATTTGCAGCGCCCCGGGTTGCCGCCGGGCCAGTATTTCTGGCGGGTGCGTCCGGTGGCGGGCGACCTCGAGGGCCCGTGGTCCGCCTTGCTGGCCTTTGAGGTGATCGAAGGGGAGCCTTCACTATCGGCTACCGCCGTGGGCCTTCAAGGGATCGGGCAGCAAGCCGGGACTCCGATTGAAATTCGCACGATCCCGTTCTTTACGAGCCCGTCAACCCTGAAGCCGCCTGTCAAGGACACATGCATGCTCTGCCTGGAGTGCCTCCGGGATGAAGGCCCGCATGCGTGGGATCTCCCTCACCATACCATCAGGCTGGGGATCTGTCCGCATGAAGTCATGCACGGCGCGACGGCCATTGCCCAATGGATGAACTGGTACTACGGCGGCAATATGACGCAAGATGAGATCAACATCGATATCTTCCAAGAAGTGGATGCGGATCCGGAGGGAGGTCTTGGCCATGGGCAGGTCCCTGACCAGAGCGTGGCGTTATTCAGTGCCACCGAAGATACGGTGGTATGGGCAAGCGACGCGCTGGATCTGCAGAGTGATTCCGATTGGAGCCAGTTCCGGCAAGACATCGATGCCGGAAAGCCGGCGGCGGCGCAGCTTATCTTGAAAGGCGGTGTCGGCACGGGTGCCGTGGTGTTGATGGGATACATGGAGATGGATCCTTTGGGAACGCCCGTAAGAAAGGTCCTCTTTCTGAGTCCGCTGATGACCGCCTCGCCCCAGGTGGTGGACGTCGCGGCGTTGGCCAGCTCGGGCTTTACTGGCATTCGGCCGCACGATGCCCCGGGGAAAGGCCAGCCCGCGCCGGAAACCAATCCCTCCGTGGACCGCGATACCGATGGCGACGGTCTGTGCGACTTTGATGAAGAATGGCGTTTCGGCACGAAGAGAACCAAGGCAGACTCGGATGGGGATGGTATCCAGGATAAAACGGAGGTCTGGAGCTACAAGTTCGGCAAAGGCTGGGTGCCTCGTACGCCGGACACGGACGGGGACGGCTTGCGAGCCGAACTCGACCCGGACAGCGACGATGACGGTTGTCTGGACGGGGCGGAAGACCGTGATCACGATGGATCGCTTTTTGGGCGGGCGGCATTGGGCTATGATCCTACAACAAAGTCCGAGGGCGAGACCGACCCGTTCTCGGTGGATGAGTTCGAGGTCACATTGACTGCCGAGCGCACTGTGCTCCACTTCAAAGAGTGTACCCATCTTGAGGTGAACTTGATGGACAAGGAAGATATTGCAGTGGAGGACGCCGAAGTGGAACTCAAGATGGATCCGGCGATCGGGAGCTTCGACGCCTCCGGCGGCCCCCCGGTCACCACCGCTAACATTCGGACCGGCGAATACGGCGCCGCCTCCAGCGACTTTTGTGCCCGCGAGACCGAAGGCACGGTCACTCTCACGGCGACCTACAAGCCCTGCCCCAACAGCAAGGAGATCAAGGCCGAGCTGAAGATTCAGATCCTCCCCTACGACTGGATCTTCGCCGTCCAAGAGAAGGCCGTGCTCACGGGACCGGCGCTGACCAACGAATACAGGGTTCGAATCCTCAAGTGGGGCTACGAAACAGAGGGGACGGGCATCCAATCGACATACAAAGACACCGGCTTCCAGAAGGTCAGCGGCTACTTCTTCCGCGCCGAAACCCAGGCGCCCGGGAAGTACATTCAATCTATCACGGTCGCATCGGCGCCGAGCGTGGTGTTGCGAATCAACGGCACGAACGTCAGCGGGCTGACCTGGACCCGAGCCTCGGATCAGGATCTGCCGACCCGGTGGGAAGTCGAAGTCGCTTCGCCCGGGCTGGAACGATTTCCCCGGTACCTGGAGGTGACAACCCGTGGCGGTCCCGCCCGCCGGACACCCTTGGTATGGTGGGAGAGTTGCCAGGTCTCGGGGCTGCGGAACAGATGGTATTACAATGCGGTTGCCTGGGGCAGGGAATTCCTCCTGACATTTGACAGATACTCCCACAGCTACCAGGTCTTCTTTGGCGATGGCAACGAGGATGGCGTTGACACCGCGTGGACTTGGCCTGACGAGGAACACACGTCCGTCAGTTTCATTCCGGTCGCGGGCGTACCCGGCTACGATGTCGGCACGGGTGATGACCGTGGCTGGCCGCCAAGCGACTGGTATAACCACGGAAGCGGCGTTTACGAGTCTTACTCCAATTTCGGGGGATGGAAGAACAGCGTGGCGTGGGACCCACCCTCGACCTGGACGACCACCGAAGGTTACTACGACGTGGAAAAGGCTCTGACGGAGGCGGGTCCGATGCTGCCCGGGGAGTTTCTCGAAACCATCCGTTTCAAGCGCGATTACATCGGGGACGAGCTGAAGGAACTTCAGCAGCGCAAACTCGATGCTCCCCAATATGAGATCCGCATGCTGCTCGAGGAGTAGCCCAAGCATTGCCTGCGCCGAGACTTTCTCGACCGGAGAATCCGTGCAAACACGGCAGAAATGCGGCGACACCCTCTAGGAGCAACCGCTTGCAAGGTATTCGGACGCCGAGTATAGTCGTCTGTAGCGGTGAGCAATTGTGGTTTTCTCGTTAACCTTTGGAATAGGAGAAATACCATGGATCGTCGTGACTTCCTGAAAGCTGGTGTCGCCGGGCTGGCCTTATCGGCTATTCGCGGTTACTCCGCGGAGTCGGCTGAAGAGAAAGCGAAGCGAGTGGCACTGATCGGCTGCGGCTGGTATGGCAAGAGCGCTCTGTTCCGCTTACTTCAGATCGCACCCGTCGAGGTCGTGGCATTGTGCGATGTGGACAAGAATATGCTGGCGGAAGCCGCCGGGATGGTCGCCGAACGCCAGAAGTCCCGGAAGAAGCCCCGCACCTATGGCGACTACCGCGAGCTGCTCAAGAAGGAGGAGCTGGACATCGTGCAGATTTCCACGCCTGACCACTGGCACGCTCTGCCGATGATCGCCGCGGTGAAAGCCGGCGCCGATGTCCGCGTTGAGAAGCCCATCAGCGTGGACGTTGTCGAGGGGCAAGCCATGCTGGCAGCGGCTCGCAAGTATAACAGGGTCGTGCAGGTGCATATGCAGCGCCGAAGTACCCCGCACGTTGTCGAGGCACGCGACAGGATTATCCGCGAAGGGAAGCTCGGCAAGATTGGGCTGGTAGAGGTGTACTGTTACTATCACATGCGCGCTCGTGGAAATCCCCCGGACACCGAGCCGCCCGACTACCTCGATTACGAGATGTGGACGGGTCCGGCGCCGATGCGGCCGTACAACTCCTTAGTGCACCCGCGGAGTTGGCGGGCATTCATGGAGTACGGCAATGGAATCGTGGGCGACATGTGCGTTCACATGCTCGACATGGTTCGCTTCACGCTAGACCTCGGCTGGCCCAAGCGGATTTCGTCGTCGGGCGGTATTCTCGTGGACAAGAACAGCAAAGCTAACATCAGCGACACCCAGACCGCCACCTTCGACTATGGCGACCTGCCAATCATCTGGCAGCACCGCTCCTATGGCGATCCCCCCAACTCGAAGTATCACCCCTGGGGCGCCGCCTATTACGGCGACAAAGGCACCCTGTGGCTGAACGTGCACGGATACGACTTCGTGCCGCAAGGCGGCGGCCAACCCACTCACGTGGACGTCCTATATGAATATGAGAAGTACCCCGAAGACAAGACTGAAAAAGACCTCGAACGTCATGTTGCCGCGGCAATGCGGCGTCACTGGCTGAGCTTATTGGAAGCGATTGAAACGCGCGGCAAGCCGGTGTCCGATATTGAGGAAGGCTACATCTCCGCGACAAGTTGCATCCTGGCCAATGTCGCCTTGCAGCTCGGCAGGACGCTTACGTTCGATCCCGTGAAAGGGCTGGTCGTGGGGGATGAGGAGGCGAACCGTCTGCTGCGTCGTCCCTACCGCAAACCCTGGGTCCATCCTGAACCGGAAGGCGTCTGAGTCAGCCTCGTCGTGCCCGACTCCAGCGGCAACTGTGGAGTTACCACAAAGACACAAAGGCACTCAAGTCGGGCAGGCTGGAAGCCTGCATCACAAGCTATGAACGGAGGGTCCACGGCCAGGGTTAGAACGTTTCCGCCATGAGGACGCAAACGGCGGGGCGAGCGGACCCGTCGGGTCCGGCGATTCGGAGGCTGGATACGCGAAACGGCCGGCGGCCGGCAGGAGACGAGATCGGCACAGCCGTCAGGAGACTTGCCTGCGGCAAACCGTTCGTGGAGGAGGCGTCCGGCACCTCAAGCACGGAGAGGTAGGCTCCGCGAGCGTCTGCGAATAGGACCACAAGCTCCATCCGTCCATCTCCATCCACGTCGCACACATCCAGGTCAGTGAACCCGGCGATTCCAGGCAACGAAATGGATGCAATGCGCTGCGGTTCCGAATCACTCCGTCCGATGTAATACACGTCGAGAAAGTAGAGTCCCTCCGGCGTGAGCCGGACGACGGCAAATTCGTCTATCGCGTCTCCGTCGTAATCCATGCCAACGACAGAGGTTAGGTTGTCACCGCGAGTCGGGTGAAAGGTCTGCCTCCAGACCCAGGGGCGAGAATCCTCTTTTGTCACGCTGAAAGGAGCGGGCGTGTCGTAAACGTGGAGCGTATAACTCCCGTCACTGGAGGCCCTCAAGACGCCGATCTCCTCTCTGCCGTCGCCGTCAATATCCAGAGCAGTCAAATCGGCAGGATTGTTTCCCTCCGGGATGGACCAGGCGTCGTACGCAACGGGCCCGCCAGCGGGAGCGTCGGCGGGAATCGCAGGGAACAGGTAGAAGGCCAACCTTCCGTTTTCTTCCTGGATTGTCGCGACTTCGTCCAAACCATCCTCTCCATCCTCATCCACTCGCGTCAAGAGGAAGATTCCCCCCGTTCCCTGTGCCGGGGGATAGCCCCTCACAGCCTCCTCGACGCCAAGGTCCTCGGCCGTTCCGAAAAAGGCGTAGGTATCCGCCTGCGTCCTGCCAAGAGGATAGATGGACCGCAGAGCCCACTGCTCTTCGTCATGGATGGCCCGTTTTCTCATTTCACCCGGCATGATGATAGGAAACATCGTGACGTTGGTGGAGGTAACGGAATGCTCGAGACCGAGGGCGTGCCCAATCTCGTGCGTGGCGACGTCCTGCACGTCCATCGCCCCGGGCTCGCCGTCCGAGGCCCAAACGAAGTCCTCGGCATTCAGAAGGATGTCCACTCCAATGATTCTGCGGCTGTTCCGCGAGACCCACAGGACAGCGAAGGCTACCGTGTCTCCGCCGTAGGGCCACCCTTCTCGCACCCAGGTGACGATGTTGCGGCCGTCGTCCTGGGCATCCCTTTTCTCGGTTGTCCCCGCGTACTGAAATTGGACATGCGTTCCCGGGATTCTCTCCCAGTTCATGAAAGAGCGAATGATGGCTCCCGCCCCCTCGGGCCAGAAGGCGGCATCCTCGGCGTTCACGTAGTAAACGATAGGCATGCTCTCGCTGCTCCACGTGTAGTAGGGGGGCATGAAGCCGTCCGCCGCGAGCGCGGCTACTCCAAGGAGCAGGCATTCCAGTGAGGTCAAGAAAATGAAAGCTTTTTTGAGCATGTCTCTTGTCGCCCGGCGAGACCTACCTTGTTTTGTGCCCTTGTGTCTTTGTGGTAACACGATACGTGCAAGCGCATCCTCACGACGAGTGCGTCCCGACGACGTTAACAACTTCCTCGACGACCTGTTCGAGGGAAAGCCTCGAGGTGTCAATCCGGTGCTCGACTCTCCCGTAGAACGGCTCACGACGTTGAAGAAGACTCGCAATTCTCTCCAATGGCTCAGGCCCTAAGAGAAGCGGTCTGTGGGTCTCGCCCTTGATGCGCTGGAAAATGACTTCCGGAGAAGCCATCAGGCAAATGCCAACTCCCGTGGATTGCAGCGCGTCAACACTTCGGGAGTTCAGGACCACACCGCCTCCTGTGGCGATGACCAGCCCTTCCTCTCGGGAAAGCTTCTCGGCTACCTGAGCCTCAACCTGACGGAAGTAACCCTCACCCTCTTGGGCGAAGATTTCCGAGATCGAGCAGCCTTCTTTGTTTTCGATAACGTCGTCCATATCAACGAATTGCATTTGCAGCCGGCGGGCAACTTCTTTCCCGACTGCCGTTTTTCCGGTGCCCATGAATCCGAAAAGGACGACGTTGTGCATCGTTCGCGAAGCGTGCTGCCCGAAGGCACACCGACAGGTTGATTTTTCGGTCTTTCTTTTTAACAGCGAATCCTCGACAATAGTTTACTCGGTTTTCGGTTTCCGGGCAAGCGGCAAAAAGTAATAAGTTCGTCGCTTTATCCCAGTTATGCAACTGGCGGCGTGGAGCTTGGCCGGGAACCGATATGCGAAATGCGTGCCAGAACGGGGCGAAGAGCGTTTTCGCCCCAGATTGTCCCGCGCCGGGCCATAAGGAATTCCGCTTTTGGAAAAAGACGAGTTTGAAGAAGTGATTGAGGAGGCGCTGGCATCGTTGCCGGAGGAATTCTCCCGGAAACTCCAGAATGTCGAGATTGTCGTCGAGGACGAACCTTCGGAGGAACTGCTGCAAAAGCTGAGCTTACCCCGCGGAGGGCTGCTGGGCTTGTACCACGGTGTGCCGCTGAAGAAGCAAAGCATCTGGTCGCCGCCCACATTGCCGGGGAAGATTTCGATTTACAGGATACCGATCCTTTCCATCTCGCGAACCCGACAGGGGATGAGGGAGAGAATCAGGAACGTGGTGATTCACGAAGTCGGTCACCATTTTGGGTTGAGCGACAGGGAAATGAACGCTGCGAAAGGCGGGACGCCTGACCGGCAGCCAGGTGCTCGGCCTCCCCGACAACGTAGAAAGCGATAGCACAAGTGGGTGGCTTTCGAGGACAAAAGAGGATGCAGGCGAGGACGCCTGCGCTACGGTGGTATGTGGAGGGGCTGCGGTTTGAGTGCCAGCGATGCGGCGCCTGCTGCACGGGGGAGCCAGGGTACGTCTGGGTCACGGACGAGGAAACGCAGACAATCGCACAATTTCTCGGAATTTCCCTGGGAGAATTTGGCAAGAAATATCTGAGGAGACCAGGCAGCCACGACAGCCTCATCGAGCTGCCCGATGGCCGCTGCATCTTTTACACAGGAAATTCGTGTCAGATATACGCCGTCCGGCCGAGCCAATGCCGCACGTTCCCTTTCTGGCAAACAGTCGTCGCTTCTTCGGAATCGTGGCAGCGCTGTCAGAAAGCCTGCCCGGGTGTTGGCAAGGGGAAGCTCTTTTCGGCGAAGGAAATCGAGCAAATCCTGCAAACAGACATGAGAGAAAACCGAAGACCGAAGTTGTATCCGCGGTAGCCCGGAAGGGACGCGCATTTCGAGGCGGGAAATGATTGAATGCGATGATGTCCTGGTGCACGTGCGAGAGGAAGCTAAGATCACGGCGCGCCTCACTCACCGAAAGATTCTTGGATGCGTCCGTGCTTGCCCGAGAATGAGAGTCCGGTTTAGCCTTGACGGAGAAGAGATTGGGGAAGCGGAAGCAGGATACGACGGGACCGCTACGGTAGTTTATACCCCGCGGGAAGAGAAGGAGTATCGCATTACCGCAAGTTGCCGTTTGAAGCGTCGGGGCAAAACCGCCATGGCTCAGGCTACCCTTTTTTCCCGAAGCACCCGGAAGCCAGGCATTATCCTCGACATTGACCGCACCCTGTTTGCCAGTTCCACGTTCGCTGCTATTTTCAGGCGAAGCAGAAGCGTCTCGCCGCTCGCGGATGCCGTCGAGGTAACTCAAGAGCTGAGCCAGAAATATGACCTGCTCATTGTGACCGGCAGGAAGCGGTACTTGAAGGAAAAAACCAGGCGGTGGCTCCGGATGAAGGGTTTTCCGCTGGCGCCTGTCTTTTTTGCGCCTGGGTTTCGGCCCTTTCTGAGCCATGAGCGATTTAAGTTCGAGTTGATCCGGCAATTGAAGGCATCGTGGCCGAATATCACCATCGGAATAGGCGACCGGGATTCTGACGCAAGGGCTTATTTGGCGAACGGGTTGAGGGCGATCATCATCCGCGAAAAGGGACCTTGTCCCCGCGGTGCCGTTATGGCCCGCGATTGGCGGGCAATTCGCGGGCTGCTTCTGGAATAATTTCTGACCGGCTCGTCGTGCCCGGCGAGGATCGAGAGTCCCTGGCCGGGCATGCGCCGTCGAAAGGTCGCCTTTTGTGTTGGGCGCAAGCGACAGGGTCATTTTGCTGTCCCGGTAGCCCCGATTCACTGGCTGGAAACACGGGCGTTCCGTAACCGTCCGGCCGACTCATCTTCCGGGCGACGTGGATGTGACGGATACTCCTCGGCGACTTGAGGGTGTGAGTGAGGTTGACATGGTGAAAGCCGAGGAGGAGAGAGATGGAGAGAGAAGGGAAGAGACGGGACGTAGAAAAGGAGCGATATTGCCTGCCCGCCTGCCCGGAGGCTACGGCCAGGGTTGGGCCTCGGCCAGGGGCCGGCGATCCAGACGTTTTTGTGCACGTAGCCGTGCGACATGTCCCGCCTTCGGTGGGATTTGACGAGCTATCCATGATGACCGAGCATATCATCCGGTGCAATCCGTCGTTGGGACATGTCTTCGTCTTCTGCAATGACGCCTCGTCCGTGGTGATGGAAGCGGACCTCCCTGACATCCTCCGCGGCCACTACCGCTCCGGAACGCATCCCAACGCCCTCCTGGGAAGTTTTAGCACCTAACGATCAAGCTCAGGCACGCCGGACTCGCGACCCAAGACGACAAGACCGGCGCCAACCGGCGTTGCCTGGAGCGATTGGTTAGGCGGCAGGTCCTGTCTGTAGTCTGTCGCTCTGACTTGAATAATCATTGTGCTCGTCAATGTATATGTAGGCGAATGAAACAGAATCCTCCGATTCGGTTTTCATCTCACCCCAAAATGGAACGTCTGGAAAGCATGTGTCAATAGTCTGGCGAATGAGTGATACAACGTCTGCAGCGCACTGAGTCCCGTCGAACTTGACGCTGATTACGTAGCCCTTGTCGGTGTGGTCCTCTATGATAGGGTTCTAATTGTAGGTTATCACCACGTTGCCACCAGAAATGGTGATGCTTATAATGGTAAGCGCTGTCCCTGACCGGATACGATAGAACTGTGTGCTACCTGAAAAGGAGGGAACCGTCATGGTCTTAGTCACGAGATTAAGCGATTGTCCGATAGCGTCCAAGTATGGCCCAGTGACCACTACCGCTGATACCAATGTGGGTGGTGTTGCCGGCGCTGGAACTGTAACGGTATTGGCATCAAGAGTAACCGCAGTCTGTGCCAACAGTCTGCCGTTAATCGATGCGCCAGTCCCAAGGCTGATCGATGTTTGGGCCAGTATTATTCCCTCAAAGTGACTGGTCGTTCCAAGGGAGACGGGACCGAAAGCCTGCCAGAAGACGTTCTCGGGCCGTGCACCACCAGTCAGAAAAATCTTCGTGCCGTTCTCCTGCGTAATTTTTCCCGCGATCTGGAAGATCCAGACATCGTTTGGGCCACCGCTGAGAGTAACATCTGATGATATCAAAACATCGGTGCCCCACTTGTAGAGACCGGGGACGAGAGTTAGCCCGCCAATCTGTCCGGCCCCTAGTTCCGTGAAATCGGGTGTTGTTCGTCCGGCGGCGTCAGTGTAGGCTGTTTGCATATCGCCGATGGCCGTGGTTAGGTTGGCAGGAGTTGGAGCCGCATAGTCGGGTGCGTAAACTTTTCCGGTAATCTGGGCTGATGTCGCAAATGTGCTGTCTGCGGAAAGGATTAATGAAAATCCAGTTATGGCGGTCGAGGCGATGGGACTCACTCCAATATCTCCAGTAATCGCGGAGGCCGGAACAGTTGAGATTCCTGATTTTGCCAGAATCACAAAATTGCCGGCCGTTCCAAGGTTTACTGGGGCTTGCGCTGGCGTCGCCTCGCGGCACAGTAACATCACGGTAGCCGCAAGGACAAGGCCCGTTAGGAACCGTTTCTTTCCGTTCATACCGGCCTGAATTGCATATGTTCTTTTCATAACGTTTTTCTCCTTCTTGTCTCTCTGTTCATCCAATTGTGTTTCATGTCGGCATGCCGAATTCAGCGTCACTTTCCGGGATGCTTGATTGCTAAACGAGCCGGCAACCCAAGTCAAACATCGCATAATCGTTTCAATCTGTCTGTGGGGTGAACACCCCATCATTGCGTCCGCCCCGTTCATTGGCTCGCGGTGGCTGGACGTCTGCGACGTCGCGTCGTAACCGACCGATTTAAGGTTTGATGATGTAACTGGTGTTCTGTTCATGTGTGTTCCTTGGTGGTGTGGTGTAGTGCCGCCTAACAATAATTAGATTATAGGGCTATTCACTTGACTCAGGTATACACAAGATGTAGTATGTGGGGTCATGGAGGATTACCCCAAGACGCTTACGGAATTCGAGGTCAGGTTTTCTTCGGAGGAAGCCTGCCGTGATTATCTTTATCAGTTGCGCTGG
>JAUYEE010000074.1 GCA_030691545.1 bacterium
GGCGATTCTGGCCCCCTCGGGGTCCGTGGCGTCCTCGAGCGGTTCGCATTTCTGCACCTTCTTGTCAAACGTCTTGAGAGCCACACCCAGAAGCCCCTCTCTCCCGTACGCAGGGTCGGTATTCGAGACCTGGCCGGAAAGGGGCCTGTCCTGGCCGCGGAGGACCAGAACGGCTCGGTGCTCGACGGTGTTCTTGAAGACGAATGTCGCGGGATAGGAGGTCAGCTTGACTTTCTCGTTGATCTCGCGGCTCAGCTCGGTCGCCTCCTCAGTAGTGAGGTTGCGGCCGGCTCGCCGGTCAACGATTTCGAGGTTCTCGCCCACCGTGGAGAAGTTCGCACGGAACGCCACGTCGCCATCTCGCACCTCAACCCCCACGGCGTGGGCTTCGAGGGGCCCTCGCCCCGTGTAGTAGCGATGGGGGTCGTACCCTAAGATGCTGATTACTGCGATGTCCGATTCGGGAGCGATGCCCTTTCCGACCGGGTACATGGTCCCGCAAATGCCCTTCGCAGCGAGCGAATCGAGGCCGGGCGTCCTGGCAGCCTCGAGGGGGGTTTGGTTGCCGAGCGCCGGAATCGGCCGATCTCCGAGTCCATCCAGAACGACGTACAGGATTTTCTTCGCCATTCTCCCTTCCTTTCGTGCTAGGTCAACGTGGGTGATTGCAGAGTTTCGTCGCCATCGAGGGGCGGCAAATCCGCTCACCGTCCTGCGAGTTCACACATCATGTGGTACTTGCCTATTTGTTCCAGGTTAATCATGCCCATTAACCGGTTGCCTTCGACAATCGGCACGAGGGAAATTCCCTGTCCCTGCATCTTCTGAAAAACGTGGTCCAGGGTTTCATCGCGTGTCGCCGAGAGAAATTCCTTTCTCATGATCTGCGAGACAGGGGTCTCGCGAGAAGTCTCGTGGATGGCCGCGAAAATAATCTCCTTCGGCAGCAGGCCCACTACACTGTCTCCTTCCACAACCGGGAAATCCGCCTGGAGACTGTGGCACGCCTTCTCCACGACGCTGCCCAGACTGTCTTGCGGGGCGACGGTTTCGATACGAGTCAGCATGGCGCGGGTCACCGGGACGTTTCGCAGAGCGGCTCGAATCATGGTTGCATGTTCTTCGCCCTCGGCGCCGAGGTAGATGAAGACAGCGATTACGGCAAGCCATAAGCTATTCAGGTAGAAAATGCCGAAAAAGAACATCAGGATGGCAATCGCCTGGCCAATCTCAACCGCCACCTTCGTAGCCCGGACCTGCTCCATTCTCGTTGCGAGAACGCCTCGCAGGACTCTCCCTCCGTCCATCGGAAATGCCGGAAGGATGTTGAACAGCCCCAGCATCAGGTTAATCCAGAACAGCTTCGAGAACATCTCCGGGCCGAAGGTAGCGAAGCTCTTGCCGGAGAGTGTTTGCTCCGTGACCAGAGCCAGGAGATAGAACAGGGCCGCCAGCGTCAGGCTCGTCAAGGGACCCACGACGGAGACCTTGATCTCCTGTTTCGGGTCCTCAGGCATCGCCTCCATCTGCGAGACCCCGCCGATCGGCAGGAGGACGATTGCCCGAACGTTCACTCCGTAGTGCCTCGCCATCAGGCTGTGCGCAAGCTCGTGAACCACCACGCACGCGAACACCAGTACGATCGTCGCCACGGCATACAATGGGCCATAGGGCTCTCCCGCTCTCGCTCCTGCCATTGCAAAAAACAGGAGCAGCAAGAGGAACGTGACATGAATCCGCAAGGGGATTCCAAAGAGTCTTGTTACTTGATATGACCACTTCATCCCTGAGCACCTCCAGCTTTGGTGTAAATTGAGAGAACGCGCCTCCTTGTCGTGATTCCCCGCGGCGAAGCGAACGAGGGAGAAGTACCGCAGGCGTCCCCGCCTGCACTCCTTCCCGCTCTTACCATCTACGTTCGGGAGCCGTGCCTCACCCGCCCTGGACGGCTCTCATGACCTGCTCGGCAAACTGTTTCTCCGGGAGGACTCCCTCGAACGAAAAAGTCTCGTTGATGACGACTTTGGGCACCGACAACACCGCATATCTGTTCGCCAGGTGAGGGAACATCGTGGTTTCCACCATGTCCGCCCGGATTTGTTCTTTCGCGAATGCGAAGCGGAGCGCGACCTTCACGACGATCGGGCAATACGGGCAGGTCGGCGTTACAAACACCTGAATGTGCACCAGGCGGTCGAGGGGGCTGAGAATCTCCAGCGTTTCTGGCGACAGCATCGCGTTGTTCCGCGAGACGATGTTCGCTGCTTCCAGAAGCGAACCGAATTCATAGCCGGATGGCAACCCGAAAAAGCGAATCCCCGAGTCCATTTTCCCTTCCACCACAATCGCCGGGATTTTGTCAATCCCGTACGCGTTCACTTTCTCCGTGTCTTTGAGGAAATCGTACACCGTGACGGAGAACTTCTCCGAAAGAGTCGCCACCTGCTCCACAAGCTCGCGCGCCGCCTGGCAGAACTGGCATTCCATGTCCTGGGTGAAGACAATCAGCTTGACCGGGCCCTTGAGTCCCGCCAACCGCTTGCGAAGTTCGGTCACCACGTTCTCGCTCAGAATCCCCACGCTATTCTCCTCAAATTGTAGACGCGGCATCGTGCCGCGTATTGAACCGCCTGCCTGCCCGGAGGCTACGGCCAGGGGAAGCCGCTTCTACACGAGTCGGTCAACGGTGCAGAAGGTACTCGTACGCCGCGAGAGCCGCCTTACAGCCGTCGCCAGCGGCGACGATGATCTGCTTTTCCGGAACGGTCGTAACATCGCCGGCGGCGAACACGCCCGGCACGCTCGTCCTGGCGTAGCAGTCGGCGACAATTTCCCCCCAGCGGTTCATCCTGACCAAGCCCCTGGCCAACTCCGAGTTCGACACCAGACCGATCTCGATAAACACGCCCTGCACCTCCAGGATTTTGGTCCTGCGACTCTTCCGATCACGAATCGTGATGCTTCCGACGCGATTCCCCATTCCGCCGATTTCCACGACCTCGTGCCCTAAGTACAGCTCCAGTTTCTCCGGGTCCCGGGTTTTTTCGATCAGAATCGGGTCGGCCTGAATGGAATCCAAGATGTTCACCACATGAATCTTCGTGGCACCGACATTTCTCAGGTCATTCACCGCCGTGAACGCGGAATTACCGCCGCCGATGACCGCCACATCCTTACCCCTGAACAAAGGGGCATCGCACGTCGCACAGTAGCTGACTCCCCTTCCGAGGAACTCCCGCTCTCCGGGGACGTTGAGCTGCTTCGAGCGTTTCCCCGTTGCAATGATGACCGTGTCCGATTTGAAGAACTTCCCGCTTTCGGTGAGGACTCTGAATTTCGGAGGGTCTGCCTCGACCTTCACCACCTTCTGTCCCAAGTCAATGTCAATGGGATGGCGGCGGACCTGCTCCTCGAATTTTTGGACCAGCTCGACCCCCTCGATATAATAGAACCCGAGATAGTTCTCCACCTCGGCGGTCAGCAGAATCTGCCCGCCAACATCCTCGGAGATGAGCAGCGTCTTGAGCATCTTCCTCGCGGCGTACACCCCCGCCGTCAAGCCCGACGGACCGGCTCCTACGATGATGAGCTCATATTCCCGGCCGCTCTCGACGACGCCCGGCGTGGCTTCCACCTCTTCCTGGGGCAGAATCACCCCCACCTCTTCGGCAGGCATCTGTCTCCTCCGATGTCCATTGTGTTACCGGGACGAACCGATTATCAAGCAACCACCGTTTTTGAGAATACATTCCAGCGCGGAAAAGTTCAACACGAATTTCCGAGAGCGGTCATGCGCCGCCTGCTGGCGTGATTCCTTTCACGGCCGGAGTCGCCGCCGGTGACTCCACGACATCGGAGACCGTCTGATTCGCGCCTTCGTGGTCAGCGTTCTTTCTTCCTGCTCCCTCAGAGTCCGCTATGATGAGTTCCTCCCCGTAAGAAAACAGCGATTTTGCAGCAAACATCTCCTTGCCGCGAGCTTCCCTAGGTGGTATGCTTTCAAGCGAGAGTTATTTGTTCCACGGTGGGGAGGGCTTTCAGAATGACGAGACCATTGAATCTCCTGCTTCTGCCTGTGCTTTTCATGCCTCTCCTTGCAAGCGGCGCAGCATGGCATGTTGATGACTCGGTTGCCGAGTCTGGCGATGGGACCTCCTGGGAGACCGCGTTCAAAACCATCCAGGAAGGCATAGACGCTGCCTCCGCTGGCGACACGGTCGTGGTTGCCGAGGGGACCTACTTAGAGAACATCAACTTCAACGGCAAGAATATCGTTCTCACCAGCACGGACCCTCTGGATCCCGATGTCGTCGGCAATACCATCATCGACGGGGCTCAAATAGGACCCGTGGTCATTTTCCAAGGGACAGAGGATGAAACGTGTCGCCTCAGCGGCTTCACCATCCAAGGAGGCTTCGCCGATGAGGGGGCCGGAATCTGTGGGGGCGGTTTGTATCTCCACAATAATGCTCTCATAGCCTACAACATCTTTCGGGACAATCGAGCTCTTGAGCGCGGCGGCGGGGTGGCGTTCTGCGACGGGAGGCTCTGGCTCAACACGCTGTCGGGAAACTTCACCGACGGCCAGGGCGGGGCCGCTTACGGCTGCAACGGCGAGCTGGTCGGCAATTTCATAAGCGAGAACTGCGCCCAGGAGGGCGGCGGTCTCGCTAACTGCCAAGCAACGATCACGCGAAACATTCTGTCGGACAACAAGGCTTCGCAAAGGTACGGTGGACTATACCTCTGCGACCCCACCATTTCCGATAATCAGATAACAGGATCCATCGGGGGAGCGTTGGCCCATTGCGATGGTTCCATCGTGAGGAACACCATATCCCTGACTGATTCCCAAGCTGTTCTTGAAGACTGCAACGGCCTGATCGAGGGCAACAGGATCACAGGCAACCACGGCACAGCGCTGTATGACTGCGACGGGACAATCCGCAATAACCTCATCTCCCATAACGGCGGAAAATCGGGGGGTGGCCTTGGGTACTGCGATGGCCTGATTCTCAATAACACGATCATCGAGAACTGGTCGGGGGCAGGTGGCGGCCTGTCTTCTTGCCTGGGGGTCATCCTGAACTGCACTATCTGGGGCAACCGTGCTTATTACGATGGCACAGCGCAGCTTTTCTTCTCAAGCGAGCCGACGTATTCTTGCATCCAGGATTGGGGCGGCGGTGAAGGAAACATCTCGGAAGACCCTAAGTTCGTTGACCCTGACGGCCCTGATGACAACCCGGAGACGTGGGAGGACAACGATTATCGCCTGAGGGGGGATTCGCCGTGCATTGATGTGGGGTTCAATAGTCTGGATTTGCCGGAGTTCGACATTGCTGGGATGCCCAGAATCATGTACGGGGGGAGAAGCCTCACCGTTGACATCGGCGCGTACGAGTTCTTTTACTCTGGAGTTCAGACCGGCCCCGGTCCCCATGATGCAACCCTCGTCTGGAGCTTCGTTCCCGACAAGACCTATTCCATCTTCTACACCGACGACCTTCTCAATTGGCACATCGCGATTGACAACTTCCCTTCGCTCGGCAACCACACCACCTCCTGGACCGACGACGGCTCCCTCACCGGCATTCCCCCTCTCCTCGCCCCTCGCCGCTTCTACCGCCTTCTTGAAAACCCGTAAGAAGAATCTCGCCACGAAGAACACGAAAGACACGAAGGGGGGATTTTGGACTTGCGATTTCGGATTGGCAGCAAAGGCTGCGTCTGTTTGCCGCCCAAGAAGTGCTAACCGCAGAGAGCGCAGAGGAACATCAGACAGGATTAACAGGATTTTCAGGATTATCTTGTGCATCCTGTTATCCCCTGGCCGTAGCCCCCGGGCAGGCTGTCCAAATCTTGCTTTCTTTTCTGCCACGTCTGCCGCCCGTAAGTGAGGGGACACGCTTGCTTGCGTACATGGAATGACCTATATCGGCACGCGCCATCCCGTTCCCCGTCCGTTCGCCTGGGCCAGCGAACCCGCGATTCACCGATTGAAATCACAAGCCCGACACGCTCTGAGCGACTATTGACAGGAGACCAATCCGAGGCCGCGTTTGCCGTTCACGAGCTCGACTCAATCCATGCCCCGCCGAGAATGGTTTCGCCCCGGTAGAAGACAGCGGCTTGACCGGGGGTGATCGCGCGTTCGGGTTTCTCGAACACGAGCTTGACTCGCCCGTCTTCGAGAGGAGTGACAACAGCTTTCGCGCCGGGGTGGTTGTAACGGATTTTGACGTCTGATTCGAGCGGCTTGCTCGGCGACTCGCCTGAAACCCAGGCGGCCTCTCCTGCAGCCAGCTCGATTTTGAGCAATTCTTCGTCCGGTCCGGCGACGATGCCGTTGTTCTCAGCATCAATCGAGAGGACATACAGCGGCTTCTTATGAGCAATCCCCATTCCTCGCCTCTGTCCGATGGTGTACAGGGGAATGCCTTTGTGCTGGCCGATCTGGCGCCCCGCGGTGTCATAGATTGGACCCAGTTGGAGCTTCTCAGGAATCCATTTCTTGAGGAACGAATCGTAACGGTTCTCTGCGACGAAGCACACCTCCTGGCTCTCCGGCTTGCCGTGAACCTTCAGCCCCATCTCGCCGGCCAACCGCCTGACTTCTTCCTTTGTCATCTCCCCGAGGGGAAAGATGATTTTCGCGAGCATTGCCTGCGTAAGGGTGAAGAGGAAGTACGACTGGTCCTTGGTCTCGTCAATGCCCTTGAGTAAACGGAACTGCCCGCTCTCCCCTCTGTCAATCCTGGCGTAGTGCCCGGTGGCAACGCAGTCCGCATCGAGAATCTGGGCCAATCGAAGAAGCTCAGGGAACTTGATGTCGCGGTTGCAGACGACGCACGGGTTTGGCGTCCGGCCCCCCACGTACTCATCGCAGAAGTAATCTATGACGCCGGTGCGGAACTTCTCCCGCCGATTGGCCGCGTGAAAGCGGATGTCCAGTTGGTCGCAGACGGCCCGCGCATCCTCGACCGCTTGAGCCCCGCAGCACGCATCGGCGCGTTCTCCGTCGAGGTCTCGCGGCAGAAGAACCAGCGTCACGCCGATGACTTCGTAGCCCTGCCGCTTGAGAAGTGCAGCGGCAACACTGCTATCCACCCCGCCGCTCATTCCGAGGATAACTTTCTTTCTCATCTGACAATCTTAACCGCAGAGATCGCAGAGGACGCAGAGAGGTAAGGAATCGTCCCGAACATCATGGCGAGTCCGGGTAGGTGAACCCCATGTCCGCGCCGTCCTTACCGGAGCCGAGGCACGGGGAGTCATTCTGGAGCCTGAAATCATTCGTAGTGGGACCGACGAAACGCGGGTCGTCGTTGATGTTCCCTTCGCCGGGGAAAGGTTCAGCTCCCTGCACGCACGAATACGTGATGCTAATATCCTCGAGGGGATAGTCCGTCTGGACTGCGGCCGACGTATGTTCCCACAAGATACAATTAGTCACGTAATACTTAATGATAGCGTTGGGTTCGTTGTACTTGTTCCGCGACTGAATATTGACGCGGTTTTTGACGATGGTCGTCCTGTCCACGTACACGTCCGTTCCGTCTCCCTTAGCGGAGATGCCATAATCATTATCCAAAATCAGGCAGTTGTTAATGTGGGGTGCGCCGAAGTACACGCTAATACCTTTGTCGAGGAAGCCGTGAATAACACAGTTCTCAATGAGGGGGGTGGAGCTGAGGGTGTCAATGCCGTCATCGCCCCCAATAGCGAAAATGCTGTTAGTGACGGACATGTTGCCGCTGCCATTAAGATACAACGGGTCGTTATCGGCAACATCCCCGCCCATGGGCATCATGGTGAAGGAACATCGGTCTATGGCGATGTTCACGTTCACGACCTCCATCCCCATGGCGGAACGAGAAAAGTGGCAGTGATTGAATGTCAAATCACCGCCGCCTGCATAGAGCCCCTTTCCGTAATTGTCCATCACGTTGCAATAGTCAAAATCAATCTGTGCACTGCTAACACGGATGACAGGCCCTCTCTCGGTATGACCCGCGCCCGATGAATCCCCGCCCCCGATGAAAAACGTGCCCTTGTAAGTTGATTTCGTCGAGGGGTGGTCATGATGGATTTGGCCCCAGGGATTTTCGGGGTCGGCCGCTGCAAAAAGAACGGGATGCTCGACCGTGCCGAGGCACTCAATCGTGCCATGGACAGTGATAGATTTCTTGGGATCGAGGCGGATAATCGTATCGGGGTAGATTCTCAGAGTACTCCCCGCCGGAACGGTCACGTCGCCGGTTACGCGGACAATACCATCTCCCGGTTTCCATATCGTCACGGGATCAGGAAGCACTCCAGCAACTGTGATTCCAAAACCCCCAAGCACTTGGATCGGTATTAGGCGCTTCTCCGCGGATTCGCCCTCGTAGGAAGCGGTGAGGAGTCCCCCCACGGATGAGGAAATGAGGCCGCTCGCAATGCCGTTGTGAAGAGGGAGAGACGTTGTGTAGCTCCAGATAGAGTCGCCCCCAAATCTGAGAGAGACTTCCCCCTCCCAGGCGTCCGAATCGAGCTGGCCGTCAGGCCTGAGCACTTCAACACGGACAGGCGTGGCCCATTCAGCGAAGAACCCGCTCGGTGCCATGATCCGCAGCCGCGGAAATTCCCCAAGCTGCTCCTGGGTCGTTCTGAAAAAGCCTTCTCGGCGGAGCGGGTTGACCGAGTAGTATTGTGTCTCCACATCCACGGTGTAGGCACTGTCCATCGCCTCCCATTGTTCGTCTCCATTCAGAACGAAAAGCGAAGTCTTCTGAAGACCGGGGCATAGCCACTTCACCATCAGGTCGTCTTTGATGCGAACGACCGAGATGCTCTCCTCAGCGGGAGTCTCAGAGGCAGTGCTCAAGGACACAGGCTGGCTTCCAACGACAGGCTGCAAGAACAAACCCAGCCACGCCCAAAACATTGACTGCGGCAACAACCTTCGCATACTGTGTATTCCAATCGGGATAGACCGCCGATGACGGTCGAGTGTATTCACCATTTGTCTCTCACCGGGACCTCTTGTCATCTATTAAACCACAATTCGAGCCAAAACGCCAGAGGGAACTGGCGCGCGGGTCCAGCATCGCGGGATACGAGGAATGATTCCCTCCCCGCTTCTCGACCCAAGGATTCATCCATAATACGTCGTCGTGGCTACGAAACAGAGCACTCAGCGCCTGGCTGGGCAGGTGGGTTTCCCTGGCCGCGCAGGCTCGACCCAAGGATTTATCCACCATACATGATAGAATCTGTAAAACACAGCATCTTGGCTCAACCCTGATTCTTGTGGAGGGTCAATTTATGGTCAGACATGTCGCTGGCGTCGCCGAGATCGTCGAGGACGTGAGCAAAGCGGTCAGGTTCTACCGCGATACTCTCGGTCTGGAAGTGAAGCAAGACCACGGAGAGGATTACGCCGTGGTGACAGTCTCTGGCGTGCTTCACTTCGGGATTTGGGATCGCAGGGCGGCCGCGGAAAGCACCTTTGGCAGTCGGGAATACGCGGATCGAATCCCGCTCGGCTTCACCCTTGAATTCGAAGTTGACGACGTGCAAGAAGCGGCAAAACAATTCAAAGACTGCGGTTGGCCAATCACTCAGGAACCGCGAAGCGAGCCCTGGGGACAGAAAACTCTGCGCATCTTCTCGCCCGGCGGCGGACTGCTCGGGTTTGCAGAAACTCCGTGGGCCCGCACCCTCGTCCAACAACTTCAGGCCGCCAAAGGCGAGCCGTGAGGCTGACCGCGGCGCGGGATCAGAACCGCCGCCGGGACAACTGGATTTGAATCCTCATGGCGCGATCCGTGTTTTCGCGTGAGCACATGGTTGCCCTTCGCCAGTGCGGCACGACGCGGGTCGGCGTCGCGGAATCCTGGAGTCCTGCCTGCCCGTTGGGCCGCGGCCAGGGAAGCTTTGCTTCAGCCTTCGAAAGCGGGACAAGCTCCCGCACTCCAAACGCGTGTCACGGCGGACTGCCAGGGCTCCTGCGCCGCACAAACGGCTTGACTTCCGACGGAGGAAGAAGGATAAAGGACAGGCGGTAAGTCAGTACTCGGCTCATGTGTGGAAACGGTTGAAACGCCACCTTTGCGTGAGGAGGAACCCATGAAAAAGGCATGGATTGCTTTGACGGCATTGTTGTGGACGCTGCATCTCGCTTTTGGGGCTGACGCTGAGTCGCGTCTGCCCAAAGAGCCTAAGCTCGCCTCGGAACGCCCCCTCTACTTCCGGGCCCTGCTCGGGAAAGAAGGCAAAGCCTCCATGTTGGGTGTGCTCGATGAATCGGGAGGCACCGGAACCGGATACAACATTGCCTATGTGGACGAGAACATGGACAATGACCTCACCAATGACACCCCGAAGAAGTTTCCTGTCGCTGACGTACCAGCCAGCTCCTCATCCGGCCGTGTCGCAACCGGGCCTGAGCCGCGTTTCGACTTCAAGGGTCCGCTGCGCGAAAAGGAGACTGCCGAATACACGCTCAACATCTATGCCCTGAGGAATACCACTCCCGTCACGAACCCGCAGGACAAATACTACTTCTTCTGGTACTTGCGGACCGAGCAGTGGAACTACTTCTTCATAAACGGGCAAATGAGTCTTTATTCAAAGGCTGCCGATGCACTCAAGGGTGCGCCAGTCCGCCTCGGTGGAACGTGCAAGTGGGAGATCACCGGCGGAATCCGGGAGAAGGACGCGCTGGTTTCTGCGGGCTTGAAGGACGAGAACGGATGCACACTCAGGATTGTCAATGGAGAGACCGAAAACCCCTCCCCCGAGCTCACGTTAATCAAAAACGGCAAGACCCTGGCACAGGAAAAAATGAGCTTTGGGTGAAGCGGCGTATGTGATCAGCCCGTCCGCGTGCCGGACGGCACGTACACCGCGAGAGTCGAACTCGATATGGGCCCGTACCTCGGGAACGTCGTGGGCGAGAAGACCATCGAGATCAAAAATCCCTGACATCTTTTAGCCGGATAACACCACATAGCAGTTCCTGGCTTATCGCGCTGAGTGGTGAACATAAGTCTGTCCGCGAAAAGTCAGCCCCTTACAGCGCTTGCCGAAGGGGAGACGTTATGTCCAAAAGATTCACTGCCGTGATCAGCAAAGAAAACAAATGGTACGTCGCGCACTGTGTCGAATTGGGCGTGGTCAGTCAGGGGAAAACTATTGAGGAAGCCCAGGCGAACCTCAAGGAAGCTGTGGAACTTTACATAGAGAGTTTTGGGACTGAGGACCTTCCCGAAAGCCAAGGCGAGGTCGTTTTCCACCCGCTTGAGGTTGTTGTCAGTGGTTAGACTACCCGTTCTTTCCGGGAAGGAACTGATAAGAGCCCTGCAGAAGGGTGGGTTCCGGGTAGTCCGCCAGAAGGGGAGGCAGAGACGGTTTCACTTCTGATTGAGGGACGTGAGCAAAAGGAAAGAGCCCGTGAGCGCTCGGGCTCGAGGTCGCGAAGGGCGACGCGTAAAGAAACCGCGGGAGCGCCGCTCCCGCACTGCAGAGGCGCCTCAGGGCGAACTGCTCACGCTGCAGCGCGGCGGAAAGGGCTTGACTTGCGACTCAGGAAGAGGGACAAAGAAGAAGAGGGGAGCGACGAGCGGGCTCCATACTGATTGCCTGTTTCGAGCAATGGGGTCGCCGCGGGCAGGGATGTCTGCCGAAGGAGGTCGGCCATGAGCACAACACGGAACGTCCTACGCGGGTGCGAGGGGATGCTCAGTACCTTCGTGGAGGAATTCGGCTTCTATTTGGACTCACTCGACCGCATCTTCGAGCTGCAAGGACGGATCGGCCTCGATGAGCCTGCGCTATCTGCCCTTGCAGAACGGGATCAGAACAGGTTCAAGAGCTACCTCTTCCTATGCGAATCCGCCAATACAACAAGCATGGGGGCGCTCAGACTCTTCTCCGGGAATTTGTACTCGGACGCGTTCGCCCTGCTCAGGATGATGTACGAGATAGCCTGCCTGATGCACTATGGGAATAGATCGCCTGACCACGGCGATAAGGTCTACGCTACGATGTTCAAGTCGGGCTTAGAAGAGCACGCTCACTCTAAACGCGAATGGTCCCTGATACAAAAAGCCGAGCGCGATTTCGAGACAGAGAAGGCTGATCTCACCGCACTTCGCCAGTACATCAACAATTTCGGGGCGCATATCTCCAGGTCGAAGATTGTCCTTGGGAACGTGACCGCGCTCGCGAATCGATCAGCATCGACTGTATTCCTCGATAACTCGCGCAGGAAGGAATTCCTGATGGGGCTTGACTTGCTGCATTGTCTCCTGATGTTAGTTCTTGAAGAATACGATAAACAGGCGGCATCCCATCCTGGTGCGCTGCCGTCTGTAGCCGCGGAGATTGCGGATCATAATCGGCGCTTTTGTAAGGAGGTGCGGCCGCGTTTGCAAGCGAGAGGGGGATTGGCCAGCGACTAACGCGTGTCCCCAGCGGGGGCGCTTCAGACCCCTATTCGTAGCCTCGTCACTGCGAACAGCGCCTGTGGGAGCATCACATTGGTAAGGCATGGGCTAAGGTGGATTGGTTCGTTCCAGCGGGTTGAGCTGCATTATCGTTCGGAAAACCCTCTCGAGGAAGTTTGGTCGCGAGTTTCGCTCTTGGGATCAGAGGAGCACGTGCGATCAAGCTCCCACCCGCTTGGGACAGAGGAGGACTGGCAGCGCGTCGTGAAGTACGCCGTCGCTCGCGTCCGGCAGGCTGTTGAGTTTCGCCAGGCAGCCTGTGGATCCAGCATCCTCACTTCTCCGTTGGCCTTGTACTATTCTTTCCTAAATATGACACGGGGATTTCTTGCTCTGCGCCAGGAGAGACTCCCTGCCCCCGATCACGGCCTCAAGTACCACGGGGATTCAGACCTGCTTAGCAACTCCGCCTCGCTACGGAAAGGAACCTTCCAAGATTACCTCGATGCCCTGGGGGCCCGCCGGCATAGCGCCCTTCGCATTAGCTTGGAGGACGCTCTGTCCCGAATTATTGAGCTCTTCCCGGACTACTCAATTCTGCGCAAGGAGGAAGACCAGCTCT
>JAUYEE010000089.1 GCA_030691545.1 bacterium
TGTTCATTCCGGTTATGGCGTAGTGCGAAATGACATAGACATGGTCACTCGGTTCCGTCGTGCCGCCCATAGAAGCCGGACGAGCTAAGTTGCGCATGGCAACACGAGATACGGTGGCGATGGCTGCGGGGGCGTCGGAGGATCCATGCTTGTTTCTCCCGCGGATGACGATGGTGCGGACCGCTCCCGGCGTGAGTCCCTTGACGTCGTATGTGGTTACGCCAATCGTCTCGAGCCAGTAGATGGTCCCGCCCAAATCCAGCCCGATGTCGTACTGCTCGGCGTCAAAGAGTGGAGGCCATACGACCCGATAGCCCAAACCTGCCGTTCCGAGGTCCAGCGGCATGACACGGAATGGACCGGGAGCGACCTTGGGGGCGTTAATGGCCCTGACGATGACGTCTGCCGTATCTGTAGTCTCGCCTTCCGTACTGGGAGCGTCCACGGTCAGCCTGAAGGTCAAAATCGTCCCGATCTCCAGCTCTGGGGCATCGAATTGGACCACGGCCTGGTTGGGCGACGGCTCTAACGTCACCGTCGGCGTCCCTGCGATCTGCTCCCACTTGAAGCTCGTCGCGTCGGCGGGGCCACTCCCGCTGAGAGTCACCCTGTCACCGCCATAGACCCCGAGGTCCTTGCCCGCATTCGCCCCGCTACTGCCGGTCCAATCGATCAACTCCAGGACGTCCTCGGCGCTCAAGGCACGGTTGTAGATGCGGACATCGTCAATCACGCCCTCCAGATATTCGGTCACACTCTTAGCTCCACCGAACCACAAATCGCCCGCGCCGTTGGCGGTTATCGCCGAACCCGTAATGTCAACCGTGCCATCCACGTAAACAGTCCGAGTGTTTGCGGAGCCGTCCTGCACGAGCGCCAGGTGGTGCCAACCCAACGTCACGGTACTACCGATGATATTGACGTCGCCAGCGACCCATTGGTTACTCGCATCGATCCAGAGGCCGTAGTGCGGACTTATGTCTCGAGACTTGTCCACTATCCCCGCCCAATGACCCGGCAACGCTGTCACGTTCACCCACGTGGTGACTGTGTAGCTATCCGAGGCGGTAAAAGTGAGGTCATCAGAGTGCGGTATCTCTACGTGGTCGTCAATGCCGTCGAATGAAAGGGCGCCCCCGTAGTCAAGTACGCTATCTGTCCAGATCGGGCCATTTACGAGCGTGCCGTGGTGGCCGCCGACACTGTCGAGGACGGTAGTGGTTCCAGGGTTGTCAACACCGTCATCCAGTTTCCAGTGGCCCACGAGGCCTTCTTCAATGTCCGCGTGTACGGGCCACAAAGCCAATCCAAAGGACGTTACGATAAGAAGGGTGAGGAGAAAAGAGCGTGTGCGTGGCATGATAACCTCCTTTCCTGTGTTGAGAAGGTTGCCTGCTATGCCGAGCAAACAAACCGAGAAAGGGCAGAGCCTACGGAATGAGGAAAGAACCCTTTCCCCCCCTGGCATGTCGCCCGCAGCCCACATGCGTCGTCTGAGAATCGCACCAACCGAAGGGCGTTGTCAACTGTTTTTCCCACCAAAGCCTCCCCGAAAATCCCCGGATTTGCCCTTTCAGTTTGCTCGCAACTTACGTACGACTCATAAAAGACCTCCTGGGGGTTGTGACTCCTTTTTCACCCACAACTTCTACCTCAAGAGGTCTCTCTTTTCCCCAAGAAGTACCCCCAATTTCTCCCAAAAAAAGCACCCATTGCACTTGCCAATTTCGCCTTCTATCCTGTTACCAAAGAGTTGCACACAGACCCCGCCCATTTCTGGGGAATGTCCTCCGATTTCGATGGTTGAGTGCGGGCAGCGGACACGCTATGGTCTTGCCGATGGGGGCGCACCCGTCTATCCACTGCCTGAACCAGCTTGACCGATATGCTCAGGGGAACACTGCTGACGACCGAAAGCTGCATTTCTGATGTCCGCGCGAATCCCCTGGGTCTGTCTGCAGCGTCGGCGTTCTGAAGGATGCGGCGGGGACACTATTTTTGCCGCACTCAATAAATGAATCGGTCGAAGACGCCGAAGCCGCGTGCCGAACATCGGGTTGACATTCCTGCCCCACAGCCACATTGACAGAGGACGGTTCACGCATGTCGGGGCAGGGGGAACATCAGGCATGCACCCGCGGCCCGACCTTTGTGCGGGTTGAGCAAGAAACCACCATCGAAACCGAAGACGTGAACGCAGAGCGGTTCACAGGACAACCTGCCATTGGGCGATAATGTTTGAACTCCCATAGGCTCAGAACAAGGAGTCATACCATGACGAGGCCGGTGATCAGGAGAACAGGGACGACTCCGACGGTGAAGCTTGCGTTGATGGTCACTCTGGCATTCGGCACGCCGGTCCGGGTGATTTGCTCATCCGGCAAAGACGCCGTCGGCGTTGAGTTCAGAGCGGGCAAGTAGAAGACGGCTTGGTGTTCTCAGTTCAGGAACGCAACGAATGGGAGTGAGAGATGTTCCGTTGTAAGACAGGACCTATGTTGGCGCTGGTTATTGGCACGGCAGCCGTTGTGAAACGGTGCGACAACAGCAAGGTTCAGAAGTCGCTTCTGCGTCAGAATGATTGATGAACAAGTGCCGTTATGGTAGGTTGCAGGAAGCCAAACAATACTTCCGAACTGCCCACACAATTGCTGGAGCCTACGATGCCGAAGCTTTCACTTTCGCTCACGCTGGCCGCCCTGCTGGCAACTGCTGTACCCGCTGCATTAGCCGCTCAAGATGAAGTGGACCTTTCTCCCAGGGCCGAGGAGCGGCAACTCCCCAAGAAGATGCACTCGGCCATGAAGGTTGTCCCACGGATCAAAGTGGGGCATGCCGACGCGGATATTATCGGAACGGACAACCGTGCCCTGCAAGCTGCTGTGGACTACATCGCGGGCCTCGGGGGCGGCATCGTGGAAATCGGCCCCGGCGAGTTCATCATGCGCGATTCATTACACCTGCGCTCCTTTGTCACGGTGCGAGGGACGCCAGGCAAGACGGTTCTCCGCAAGGCGAAAGGCGTATCGTCACCGCTGGCGCTCGACGGCGACTATGGCGAGGAACAGATAACCGTCGCTGATGCGATCGGATTCGAGGTGGGGTATGGCGTCGCGATCTGGGATTCCAACGCAGGCGGCTTCCACACGACGGTGGCCCGTATTACGGGTTGCAATGGCAACACGTTTTCGATTGACCGCCCGTTGAACGCCGATTGCATGGTATCCCGTGGGGCCAGGGCGTGCACGGTTTTTCCGGTCATCAGCGGCTACGACCTCGAAGGGGCTCGTATCGAGAACCTGGTCATCGAGGGCAACAAGGAACATAACGTGCCCCTCAACGGCTGCCGTGGCGCGGGCATCTTCCTCTACCGCGGATTTGGAACCGTCATTGAGGAATGCACCGTGCGGAACTATAACGGCGACGGAATCAGCTTTCAGCAATCGAACGATGTGACGGTGAGTCGTTGCGTAAGCGAAGGCAACACCTCGCTCGGAATCCACCCTGGTAGCGGCTCTCAGCGGCCGACCGTTCGCGGATGCACGGCACGAAACAATGGGGAAGACGGCCTGTTTCTGTGCTGGCGTGTCCGGCATGGTGTGTTCGAGCAGAATGTGCTCGAAGCCAATGGCCGATACGGCATCTCGATCGGGCACAAGGATACGGACAACATGTTCCGCCATAACCAGGTTCGCGGCAATAAGGGGGAGGGTGTTTACTTCCGCGAGGAAAGCCTGGGAATGGCGGGGCATCGCAATCGCCTGGAGAACAATGTCATCGAAAACAACGGTCTGTCAGGCGAGGTCGCAGGAATCCGCATTCGGGGCGAGACCAAAGATGTGCTGTTGAAGAGCAATGTGATTCGGGACACACGGCCCGCCGAGGCCCGACACCAGGTCATTGGAATTCTGATCGAAGAAAAAGTCGGCCCGGTCACTCTCGAAGACAACTCCATCGAAGCCAATATCCCAATCAAGGATCAGCGCCAGGGAGTCGCGGAAAAGTAAGCGCTGCATGACGAATTACCGTCTAATCTGCCGCCGATCCGTCAGCAACAGTTGCGCACTCTCTCCGTCCTCGCCATCCTCCATTAGTTGGCCTATTGTGCCGAATCCGGGAGTATCTGCTAAAAGCACGGATGGTTTGTCTCGCACACGCTCAGGCTCTCTACCTCACGGCTCAATGGGCTTGTCCTGAACACGGTACACGGGTTGGTTCGTGGCTTCCGAATCATTACTATTCTTTCCTTAAGATGGTCAGCATGGAGTAGGCTGGTTCCACATCGGCGCGTGCATGCAGAGCAATTCGGGAAAAGATAGAAAAAAGGGCCCGTATTCCCTCCTCGAACGTCTTACTCTTCCGAAGATGAGGCGCAATGACCGATCGGCAAGATCATCAAACGTTTGATGAGATAGTGGACGCCTATTATCAAAGGATGTTCCGCGGAGCCCTTGCTGTGACTGGCGACAAGCACCTCGCGGAGGAAATCGTGCAGGAGACGTTTCTCTCAGCTTTCAGGAAATTCGACAGTTTCTCCGGCAGGTCGTCGGCCTTCAACTGGCTGTACGCCATCATGCTCAACAAGCACCGCGACCATTGTCGCCGAATCAAGTTGCTGAAGCGGCTGGGCTTTGTGCGAGCCAGTGTTGACCCCGAGCAAACCATAACCGCGACGTCCAGCCGTTCTTCTCCTTATGCCGAAATGGCAAAGGCAGAGAAGAGGGAGTTCCTCAGGAAGGCCGTTTACAAGTTACCGCGTAAACTGCGAGAGGTCGTTGCCATGCACTACTTCGATGATCTGTCTCTCAGCGAGGTGGCTAAGATACTTGACTGCAATCTGGAAACCGTGAAATCCCGGCTCTTCAGGTCGAGAAAACGGCTGCGGCAAACTTTTCGACGGGAGTTGTCATGAGAGGGAAGAATCGCTGCCGAAGAATAAGCAAGCTGCTCCAGACGATGCCGAAGGGGGGCTGCGAAGAGACCCTTCGCAGCGTCTCCGACCATCTCTCCGAATGCGAGGCATGCAGGCGTCTCCACGCTGATTTGGAGGAAATGGACGAGGTCCTCAACGAAGGCAAAGCGTGGTTCGAGGAGGTAGCCCGCGAAACCTGCATAAGCAGAAGCCGAATCATAACTCAACTGGCCCCGTCGGCGAGGAGAAGAGCTTGGCGTCTGAGTGCCGTGTGGGCGGGAGCGGCGGCGCTTCTTCTCGTCGTCGCCGGAGCGGCGGTGCTTCTTCGATTCGACAGGGGCGGTCATGCTCCACTTACGGTGCACCCTCCTGCCACCCGAACGCCCACCGTGACCCGGGCCATGGCAGCCGCGTCTTCTGCCCGCACCCTGCTCGGGGTAGCAGAGATTCTTACTCGTCGCGAAGCCGCTCCGCTTGAACTTCCCCCTGCGCCGCAACACCCTCCCCACGAACCGTTCAGTCCGCCGTTCCTTCGGCAATGCGCCATTGAATCCGATGCCAGACTCGGGGGGATTGTCCAATCGAGAATTGACTTAAGTACGGCGTCGGCAGCCTCGCCCCAACCGTTTCGGCCGCAATCGCTTCAACAAGGAACACTCGAATCGCATGACACACTCGGAAGGATGCTCCGTTCCCGAATCAACCTGACAAGGAGACAAGACACATGAGACATCCTGCAAGAGTCCCGTTTACCATCTGCTTCGTCTCGGCGCTGCTGGCGTTTTCCGCCGCCGGTCCCTTATTCGCCGAGGAGAAGCGCGACAACGAGTTCCAGGAACTGCGCAGAGAAAACGAGGCCCTGAAAAAGCAAATCGAAGACCTCCGGCATGTCCTCGACGAACTTAAGGAGCAACTGCCTTCCGGCCGCAGCCGGAACCTCCCTGCTTCCCAGGAGAATCGGCGCCTGGACCTGGAAAAAAGGGTGCTGGAAAGTGCACTCCTATCTCACGGAGACATAGGGCTTGTCGCGTTGCTGCGCTTCGAGAAGGCAAATGCGTGTCGAGAAGCTGGAATGCTCGACGAGGCTGTGGGAGAACTGAGGAAAATCATTGTCCAGAACCTCTCGGAAGAAGTGACCAACGCAGCAAGGTGGACGCTGGTAGAAATCCTCCAGGAGCAAGAACAGAGAGAGCAAGCTATCGCGGAACTCGAGAAAATCCTCGATGCCGTGAACAAACCGCCTGAAAAAAAGAAAGACGCCGTTTACGGGATTATCAATCTGTCAGGGAATGGCCCTGGATCGAGGATACGGACGATTGACAGTCTGATCGAGCGCCTCATTGCCGACTCTCTGGCTTCTCGCGCCAAATCCGAAGGCCTCGCAGCGCAGACTAAAGGGGCCGAGTTCGCCATTCCCGAGGAAAACCTGCAAATCTTCGAGGAGATGAAGGGCTGTGCGGCGAATCTCCGCAGCATTTACGCCGCGATCAAGAAGTACGAGAAGGACAAAGGGAAACTGCCCGACTGGCTTTCAGACCTTGTCCCCGATTACCTTAGCAAGGAAACGCTCCTCTGTCCGGATGACCCCGATTACACAACGATATGGTACCCCGATCCAAAGCTCCCGTGCAGCTATAGCTACGAGTTCTCGCCAGCAAGGGCCGGGACACAGTATACCGGAGGTCGTGACATAAGCTGTCGCGAGTGGAAGACGCAGCAACTGGAATTCTTCGGCGACGTAGTGCCCGTCGTGCGCTGTGTGCACCACAGCCCGGAGCTGAATGTATCCTGGGTCGGTCAAGTTTACATGAGCGGCATGAGATGGGAAGCCGACCTTATGCCCAACTACTACCGAGGAGTCGAATTTAACGATCTTCCTCCTGAGACGCCTGAGGATGTCAAGAAGGAGACCCAGAAGCAGTTGGATAAGGTTGTGGAGGTCTGCAAGGAATATAGTGCTCGAAAAGACAAGGAACTGGGCGACCTGCAATCGGATGCAATCGCCGAGATTTCTTCATTTAGCTCCACGACGGACGAGCAAGGCCAGTTGCGAACCCAGATCACCATCGGCAACGACGAACACATCCTCTACCATATCGTGGACGGCCATATCGGCGGCGATACCCGCGGCTTCATGAAAGCGTTTGTTGATGAGAAACCCCTGGACAAGAAGCCCGGCGCCTCCCTGCGACTCGTCCCCGAAAGAAGCACCCTCTGGCGCTACGACTACTTCCCCGATTGGGGATGGTACATCATGGTAGAGGGCCATTGGTACGACGAATAAACCAAGTCTCACCCGCGTCTCATGGATTCAAGGGCCTGGCACACAAACACGATTGAGGATTTCTGTTCTCAGATCATCATAGCTGAACACTCCGCAGGCATCAACTCACACGTCAACAGTTGGGAGGGAAAGATGAAAAAGCCTTTCGTGGTGGTTGTCGTAGTACTTGCTGCTCTCATCAGCCAGTGTTTTGTCGGATCCTCGGGTTTTGCCGAGTCTCCCGAGGGAACAGGGCCCGGCGGGTCAGCCGTCAGTCGGGCGCTGAATCTGGATGGGCAGACGGGCTATTTGCAGGTGGCGGATTCTGAACCGCTCCGCTCGTTCACAGACGCCATTACGATTGAAATCCTGTTCAAGGCATCGTCGTTTTATCCAGGTAATGGGAACGTCAACTCCATTCTCCGAAAGAATCTCTCAGCAAATGCGGAGAATTTCTTTCTCCGATTTCGGACAGTTGATGGCAAGCCAGCAGTGGAGATGACTCCGGGCAGCCACATCGGGCTGCTCCGAGCGCCCTATGACTTTGAGACAGGCGAGTGGTATCACCTTGTGGGAACGTTTGACGGAGGCGCCATTTCGGTTTTTGTGAATGGAGTCAGAATCAGCAGCTTGCGTTCCTCCGGTCAGATGTACAGCGACAAGTCCGACCTGGTCATTGGCAAAGGCGACCCGGAATTCAGCTTTGGCGAGTACTTCCACGGCGCCTTGGACGAAATCCGCATCTGGAACATCGCTCGTTCGCAAAAGGAAATCCAGGCTGCCATGAACACCCCATTGACCGGGAAGGAAGAGGGCCTGGTGGCTTACTGGAACTTTGATGACGGCACAGCAAAAGACCTCTCTCCTCACGGCAATGACGGCAAGCTCGACGGAGGTGCCAAGATTGTCGAATCTCCACGTCCTGTTGTTGAGCCGGAGAAGGAAAGTGTCGAGCCTGAAAGCGCGGAGCCGAAAGAACTCACAACCCAGGAGCGTCTCGAAGTTCTCGAAGCCCTCTGGACAAGGCTGAGCGAGGTCTATCCGGCACTGGAATACAAGGGAATCTATGGCCGGGAGTGGATCGAGCCTGCGGAAAAGCGGGTCCGCGAAGCCAAAAGCGACGAGGAATTCTACAACATCCTCCTGGAATTGATGGCCACTCTGAACGACACTCATACCCGCATCATCTCCTATCCCGGCCAGCCCCGGCAGGAAGCGCCTCCGGTCGAGCTCAACGGAGTCGAGGGGAAGGTGGCGGTGATTCGGGCACAGTCCGACACGGGGCTTTCGCCGGGCGACGTCATCGTTTCAGTGGACGGCCGACCTGTGGAGGAATGCCTCGCCGAAAAAGTGAAGCGCGTATGTAACTCGACGGAGCGAGGAAGAGTCCGCGAGGCCTGTGGGCAACTGCTGCGCGGTGCGCCCGGCACGACAGTAACCGTCATCGCTCAAGGCGCGGACGGCCAGACACGGAGCGCTGTCCTTCGGCGCCTTCCCAATCCAGAATTCTGGCGAGAACCCGTGATTTCCTCTCGCCAGCTTTCCGACTCCATCGGCTACATCCGGATTTCCCGGTGGGCGGGAGAGAACCTCCCGGAAGAATTCGACAAGGCTCTTGAGACGTTCAAATCCACCAAGGGCATTGTCATTGATGTCCGCGGCAATGGCGGCGGAAATGGCGAGCTCGCGGACTTAGTCAACGGCCGCCTGACAGACAAACCTGTGATAAGCAGCATTGATTTCTGGCGGAAAGCGGGGAGCGACGAATACCAGAAAGAAATCGGCTGGGTTCAGCCGCGAGGACCGTGGACCTACAAGGGTCAGGTAGCCGTTCTGATGGATGAAGCCTCCATGAGCTCCTGCGAGCACTTCGTCTCTGGCGTCGAGGCGATGGGCAACGTCCTGCTGGTCGGCGCCCCGACCAACGGCGCAGGAGGCGGCCCGACGACCGTCCAGCTCTCTGACGGAACGAGGGTTGCCATCTCGCGCGCACTCGGCCTCAGGGTCAACGGCATTGTGTTCGAGGGCCACGGCATCCCGCCACACATATTCTCGGTGCCGACGCTCGACGACCTGCGCAAAGGCCGCGACGCCGCCCTCGAAACCGCGAAAGATTGGATTTTATCGGACAAAAACGTTCCTTCTCGAACTCAACCACTTTCCTAATCCATGGGTATTGTGGCAACTACCGCAGAGAGTCCGTCTCAGGACGGATTCAGGTTTCCCGTCCAACTTCGCCGCACGAGGTATGCCATCGAGGTGACTGTAGGTGCCTCCGGCGATCGTTTGGAGGGCAAGGAGGAAATCGTAATTCACGATGTCTCCATGCCAGCCAAAAACCTGGTGCTCGACTTCTCGTAACACGAACGCCCCGGCGCCCCGCCGAAGAATGACCATGGGCTAAAGCCCGGTGACATGCCTTCGGCCCATCTCTTTCGTGGTTTTCCCCCGGAGAGCGCTCAAAATGATGACCTCACGGCCGTTTCTTGCCGAGCAGTTCATCAGCCAGTTCACCCGCGTCATAGACCTTTCGCAAAGCCTCCATGATTGCCTGAGAATTCACGGAGACCGCCCGGGCTTGAACGTCCGTGTAAAGAAAATCGAGCGCAAGCGACTGAATGTTGCCGTCGAAAATGATGCCGACGAACTCCCCCTGGCGATTGACGATAGGGCTGCCCGAATTGCCGCCAGTGATGTCCGCCGTGGAGACGAAATTAAACGGCGTTGTCAAGTCGAGCCTGTCTTTCCGATCCATCCAGCGTTGGGGAAGGTCAAACGGCGGTTTTTGATGGTGGGCGGCCGCTCGCTCGTAGAGACCGGCGAAAGTTGTTTGGAAGGAAATCCGCTGGCCATTCTCCTCGTAGCCTTCTACTGTGCCAAAGGCCAGTCGCAACGTGAAGGTTGCGTCCGGATACGAACCGGTTTTTTCTAGCGCGAACATTGCCTCGGCAATCCTGGCGTGAGCCTGGCGTGCGACCTCATGCTGCGCTTCGAGGATTTTTCGCACGGCGCGTGCTTCAGGGTCAATCAGTTTGGCGAGTTCAATCATGGGGTCATGAGCAGCTTCCACCTCGGCCATCGTTCCTGCGTAAAGCCTCTTGCGAACCGCGACATCCTGTAATTTAGTCCCCGAAACCAGTTCCGCAGCACGGCTGCGAGGCGACTTGCCCGCAAGCACTTTCTGAACCAACGGGTGGGAATAGCCCAGTTGCTCGACGAGCCACGTCAGAGAATCGGCCAGCTTGACTTGCTCAAAATCGTCGTAGAGGGGTTCCTCCGAAAAGAGCCGCAATTCCAGGGATTCGAGGTTGGAGTCCCGGAATTCGCGCAGGCGCTCTCCGCTGGGTTTGTCCTTCTCCTCAACTGCCCGCGCGATGGTACGAGCGATGTCGAACAGCGCGCTGTTGAACCCATCGGCTCCTTCAAGCAGGTCGTATCGCAGCACGTTCTGGGCAATGAGCTGTTCCGCTTCAGCAATGCGATCCCAGGACGGCAGGGCTTCCCTTGCATTGGGGTCTTGTGCCACTGCGGAGCGTAATCGCTCTTGGGCAATCTGCTTTTGCGCCATGAGCTGTGGGTCGAGCAAACCCGCGAACATGCCCTCCTGTGCCTTGCGGCCGTTTTGGACGCCGAACAAGCTATCTTTCGCGCGGCGGGCGTTCTCGTCGCTCCGCGAGCTGTAAGCCAGGAGCATCACCTCGAGGCCGTGTAGCCGCTGCAGGCTATAAGGATAACCCTGATCGCGCAGGTATTCCAATTCGGCCACGGTCAGTTGCCGGCTGGTGTCGCCCGGATGCCCCGAAACAAAGACCAGGTCTCCTTCGCTTACCCCGCTGGCACTCCATTTCAGGTAATGCTCAACTCTGGCCGGTTTCTCATTTTCGTACGCCCGAAAGAGGCAAATATCGAGGTCGAATCGCGGATACTCAAAATTGTCGGGGTCTCCGCCGAAAAAAGCGGTCTGGGATTCGGGAGCAAACACCAACCGAACATCAGTGTATTTCTTAAAGCGGTACAAATGGTATTTCCCGCCTTGGTAAAGGGTGACCACATCGCTCCGGAGTCTCGTCTTCTCGAGCGATTCCTTTTCGATTTCCGCCATGACCGCCCGGCGGGCGCCAAAAGCCTCCTCGGCGTTCATGCCGGGTTTGACCGCGGCATTGACCCTGTCCGTCACGTCTTCGATGCTCGTGAGCACGTTCAGTTCCAGGTCCAGGCACCGCTTTTCTTCCTCTCGGGTGCGCGCGTGGAATCCATCCCGATAGTAATTGTGCTCCGCGTCGCTAAACTCTTGCAGCGCGTCCGCGCCTATGTGGTCGTTCGTAATAATGAGGCCATCCTCGGACACAAAGGAGCCCGAGCCGCCGCTATTGAAACGGACCGAGGATTTCTGGAGGTGCTCCAGCCAGGCTTCCGACAGTTCAAATCCGTGCTTATCTTTCAGCAATTGATAGGGTGGGTCGTTGTAAAGCCACATTCCCTCGTCAGAATTCGAGCGGATGTCGCAGGTCATCAGAATCAACGCGATCATCAGTTGCTTGAGTGCGGTTCTCATGCTTTGTCTCCTTTTGTCTTCTTACCCATTGGCCAGGACCATCGAACTTGCAAGAAAACGAGCCAAAAGTCCTCAGCGATTATACCGGGTGCGTTCATGGTGAAACCTATCGGAATTCGCTTTTCGCACGTGGTGGAAGGATAGAAAACCGAGGGGCGTTTGTCAAAGACGATAGCGGACCTATCGCGGCAGATGGGGCTCTCGGAGCCTCGCCCGGTCCGTGACGCTTCACTCTCACGGTTGACCCACCGCAGAGCACGCAGAGCACGCGGAGGCCCCATGTCTGGGCAACCCCGCTCTGGCGGGGTTCCTCTCCGATGCGCGGGATGCCCAGCTCGCCGACGGGATTCGCCGCCCGTGATGGAGGCCATCCAGAGGCCAATCGAATATGTTTGACTGGGCGCCAGTTGTGGCCCATCATGCGCCCAGCAACTTAAACACGAAATCCCTTGAATTAACCGAGACTCCCATGAAGCCAACCAGCATCTCTCCGCTTATTGTTCTGTCCCTTTTGACGTTGACTCCTGCGAACATGGCTGTCGTGGCCGACACGACCTCGCTGACTCCGCCCGTGCTTCTTCCCAACGACGAGGAGTTCAAGACCTGGGAAGTGCCGCTGAAGTTCACGCGGACTTACCATGTGAACACGGCGGACCCCAACGCGTCCGACGAGAATCCCGGCACGGAGGATTCGCCGTTCCGCACGATCAACCGGGCCGCGCAGGTGCTCCAAGCCGGTGAACGCGTGGTCATCGCGGCGGGCACCTACCGCGAGCGTGTCGCGCCGGCGCGTGGGGGCACCGGCCCCTACTGCATGATCAGCTACGAAGCGGCGCCAGGAGCGGAAGTGATTCTGTCGGGTTCGCAGATGACGACGACAACCTGGGCCGCATCCACAGGCGAAGGCACACGGCTTTGGACGACCACGCTGCCACCCAATTTCTTCAAGGACGAGAACCCATTTGCGGAGGTCAACCTCACCGAGGCGCAAATTGAGCGGTGCATGGACTGGGCAGTGCCGGTCAAGGGCCATCCCACGTTCAAGCTGCGACGCGGATTGGTCTTCCAGGATGGCCAGCGGCTCAAGCAGGTCCTGGACCGCGCGGAGCTGAATAAGACCCCTGGCTCGTACTGGGTCGAAACGGACGGCCTGACACTTCACTTGAATCCGCTGGCGGGAACGAATCCGAACGACGCGCAGATTGAGGTGACGACTCGCGGGATGGTCTTCGCGCCCCATGAGTACGGGCTGGGCTACATCCGCGTGAAAGGGCTGACGATTCAACATTCCGGCAACTGCTTTCCTCGCCCGCAGCAAGGCGCGTTGTCCACGATGCGCGGGCACCATTGGCTCATCGAGGACAACACCGTGCGGCAGTGCAACGCCATCGGCATTGACATTGGCGACCAGTTCGACATCTCCGGGCCACAGCTCGCCGACGGCGGGCAGCACGTCGTGCGGCGCAACCGCATCTCCGACTGCGGCATTGGCGGCCTGGAGGGCAAGCAGGTCACATACACGCTGATTGAGGACAATATCATCCGCCGCTGCGGCTGGCATGACATCTGGCGGCTTTACGAGACGGGCGGCATCAAAGTCCACTGCACCCGCTCCTGTGTGCTCCGGCGAAACCTGGTCACTGACACCATCGGTGCGCCAGGCATCTGGATGGACTACGCCAACGTCAATTCGCGCTGCACGGCCAACGTGGTTGTGAACGCGGACTGCTCCAACGGCGGCATCTTCATGGAGGCCTCCCAGCAGCCGAACATGGTGGACAACAACTTCGTCTGGGGCACCCGCGGCAGCGGCATCTACCAGCACGACTGCGATGAACTCATCATCGCGCACAACCTCGTCGCTTACAGCGCCGACGCCGCTGTCCGCATGCAAATCTGCCAGGGCCGTAGAGTCGGCGGCCGGCTCTCGACCGCGAAGCGAAACAAAATCCTGAACAACGTTTTTGTCGCAAACGGCTCGATGCTGGCGATCTCAGACGCGGACAATTTGTGCGACTACAACGTGTTTGCCGGGTCGAGGGAACCCTTTGATCTGGCCGCGTGGCAGGCAAGCACGGGCTGGGATAAGCACAGTGTCGTGAGACGCATCGCGGCAGAGTTCGACCCGCGGGCGCCGGAGTTCCAGTGGACGGTGGAGGGCGGTCTTTCGGAGGTCCCCAGTGTCTCCGGAGTGGACCGCGATCTGATGGAGCGCCAGATCACGAAGGAATTGGCCCTGCCCGGCCCCTTTGCGACGCCAGCCTCAAGCCGGCTGCAGCTCTTGCCGCGCCTGCAACTGCGCGACCCCTGACGGCGTTCACATTACTCTTCCGAGCCTGAGTGAAAGCAAAAAACTGAGTCCGGGCGAGATGGAGGTTCTCCGGGCCAAAAAGGGTGAGCAGGATCTCTATTTCCTCCAAGGCCGTCGGCAGATCATTCCAGGCCTTGACACTGAGCCGCCAGAGCTCACAGCCTCGGCGCCCATGAGACCTACATCCCGACGCGTGACGGTTGTCGCTGCCGGCAAGCGGATGTCGAAAGCGCCTTTCGGGCGCGACGCTGTTCTCTATATCAGGAGGAAGCAATGAACACCATCGCGACTGTGATGGCCGCTGTCTCGGTCTCGGCATTGGGAGCAAGGGCTGATTCACAATCCAAAACCGTTTTCCCCGCCGCCGATTGGCAAGTGGCGTCCCCCGAATCCCAGGGCGTGGACCCGGCAAAACTGAAGGCTGCTGTCGCCTACATGGACGACAACTTCGGTGCGGACGGCGCGAAGGAACTTGTGATTATCCGCAGTGGCTACCTGATCTGGACAGGTCCCGACAGCGACTCTTACCACGAGCTCTACTCCGCCACGAAGGTTTTCACGAGCACCGTCCTCGGTTTGCTAATTGACGATGGGAAATGCACTCTGGACACGCTGGCGGTCGAGCACTTGCCCAACCTGGACGACCGGCAACCCGCGTACGCTGAGATCAGGCTGCGTCACCTTGCCTCGATGACGGGAGGCTATCGCGGCAGAGTCGCGAACGTCACGCCGGGGCAGAAGTGGGGTGACCCGATTGTCTATGTGACGACTCCCGACACGCCGGAACTCGAGCCAGCGGGATCGCAAGTCGCGTACAATGACCACGACGTCCATCTGCTGGGCAGGATTCTGGCAACGCGCATCGCCAAAGAGCCGCTCAAGGACCTGTTCATGCGCCGCATCGCCGACCCGATCGGAATGAGCCGGTGGGACTGGGGGGTCTGCGGGACCGTGGACGGGATGGTCCACTACAATGCCGCAGGGACTCCGACGCTCAAGGGCAACGGAGGGATTCAGACCACGCCCCGCGAGTTGGCGCGCCTGGGGCATCTCTACCTGAACCGCGGCCGCTGGAAGGGCAAGCAGTTGCTGTCCGCGTCCCTCGTGGACGAGGCGACCACGACTCAGGTTCCTGCCGCCTTGCCAGGGCGCAGCAGCAGCCTGCTCAGCGGCGCCTATGGATTCTACTGGTGGACGAACGGGAAGCGGCGCTGGCCTGCGGCGCCGCCCAAGACCTACGCCGCGCAGGGGGCGGGTGCCAACTTCTGTTTCGTCATCCCGGAGTGGAATATGATAGTGGTGCGGATGGGGAACTCCGGCCTCCCCGGCGCCTCCGGCCAACAGGATCAACTCTGGAACACTTTCTTCGCCAAGATGGCCGACGCGCTTCGCAGCGCGCGACAGGGAGGACATCCGAAGAAAAGGAAGACCGAGGTCTCGACTCGTGGTGAGGCCTTTTGTGGCAACGGCCGCGTGAGTTACTCGGCCGGGTCAACCGCAGGGAATGACCCCGCAGATGGAAGTGAAGACGATGGGTAGCCGGTCAGAAGGTCACAGCGATAACACGACCTGATGGGCTTCTCCCACGGTCACAGTTCAAGACTTCAAGATAAGGAGGCCTGAAGGCCGAAGTGCTGGTCTCCAATTGTGAAGATTCGGGTATCCAAGGGCACGGGGAGTCAAAGGAAGACAAGGTGGACTCCCGAAGAAGCGGACGTTATAGGACATTCCGCTTTCATCGCTACTCCCCAACGACCTTGACCAGCACCCTCTTCGGGCGACGACCGTCGAACTCGCCGTAGAAGATTTGCTCCCAGGGGCCGAAGTCGAGCTTTCCGTTAGTGATCGCCACGACTACCTCTCGGCCCATGATCTGGCGCTTGTGGTGGGCGTCCCCATTCTCTTCGCCGGTCCGGTTGTGCCGATAGCGCTGGGGCGATGGATCGAATGGGGCCAGTTTCTCAAGCCAGTCCCTGTAGTCCTGAAGCAACCCCGGTTCGTCATCGTTGATGAACACGGAGGCAGTGATGTGCATCGCATTGCAGAGCACGAGGCCTTCCTTCACGCCGCTCTTCTTCACCGCTTCCTTCACTTGCGGTGTGATGTTTACGAAACCTATCCGGGCGGGAACGTTGAACGTCAGGTATTCGGTGAGAGATTTCATCAAACCACCACTCCTTTCGGCCGCAATCTGCCAGCGATACACAGCTACTACGTTTTTGCCGATTGTACAGTCAGTCATCCTAAGGCGGCTTCCAGCCGCAACTAAAGGTGAGGACTGCTAAGAAAAATGCGTCGCAAATCTTCTTCGCAAAACGCACAGAACCCACAGACAAAGAGTCTATGCTTCTCTCCATCTTTCTCTCTTTCGTCGGACACTCGGTGGCCTGCAAGCATGCGTCGAGTTATCCTCAGACCGGCTTACCAGCGGAAGAACCGGTAGGGATCGTCCCACTCTTCCGGCACATCCATGTAGAGGCCGTCGAGCCAGCGCTTCTCGGCCATGGACGTGTCCAGGGGACTGTGGAAGCGATCCAGAAGAGGCGTGGACCCGGCGACTCCCATGTTGGCCAGAAGGCGTGAAACGAGGAAGGATACTCGCCGGTGGGTCCGCTTGAGATTGGACTGCTGGCTGCCGCCGAACTGCCAGGGTGCGAGTTGGCAGAAGAGGACGTTCGCGTTCTGCGCCCTGGCCAGCACGCCATCGCCGACTTCCTGAAAGCGGGCG
>JAUYEE010000014.1 GCA_030691545.1 bacterium
GCCAGTGGCCCCGGGCGACCGGGTCATTCCGGGTTGGGTCCCAGGCAGCAGCACATTCCCATTGGGCCTCGGTTGGAAGGTGATACCCGTTTTTCGTGAAATCGCATGGCCAGTTGCCCCACTCAGTGTAGGATTCCTCAAGTCCCTGCTTTCGACTCAGCCAATTGCAATAGGCCGCTGCTCCCCACCAAGACGGACAGATCACGGGGTGGTCGGCCATTGAAAATCTGTCTCGTGTGCGCACGGAGAAGCCGGACAGGTCCCGCGCATACTCAATCTGGGAAAAAACGTTGTCTGTGTAGTCCTGAAACAGGATGAAGGACGTTCTCAGCTTCCACCAAGCCGCCACCGAGTACCAGCCGCCCTCAGGTTGCCTAACGGCGTGTTCGATCTGCCCTTCCGCCAGCATATCGTTGAGGAATTCCGCGTATTGAGCGTTCGTAACCCTGTACTTCCCGATGTGATAGGGTGAAAGGGATACTTGATGGAATGGGTGCTCGCTGCTCAACCCATCGCCCCATGGGTCTCCCATCCAGAAGGCGGTCGCCGGCACCGAAACCATCTCAGGCTGAACGGCGGCCTCCTCGGCAGACTCAAGGGTCGCCGGGGCCACCAAGGGCGCTGCTCCGAGTAAGCCGCAGAGCATGGTAGCAGCGGCTTTGACGTTAAGGAATCGCATGTTGGTTCTCTCCCTGCGACGAAATCGCTAACCGCAAATCCCGGCGCTATTATGGCCTGTCGCGGAAAGAGTCCCGGCCGAAGTTCGACTTCGGGGGGCTCCCCACACTCCCTTCGGCTCGGGCGACCCCTCGGGGGTCGCCCCCAGCGCGGGCCTCTCCGGCTGTGTGAGTGGACGAATCGCTGGTCGCTTCTCTTTTTCGGGACGCGATGACCGGGGACGCCGCTATCTCAACTGATAGTCCTTTTTAACGCGGTAGTAGCGCTGGCTCAGAGGTGCAATGTCGTCCCCACTCCAGGAGGTGTCCGGAATCGGCCATTCTCCGGGGACCGGTTTCCATTGGACCGCTGGGAGCAATTCGGTGAACTCCACTGTGTACGCGAACGGACCCCCGGTGGGCTGAGTTTCCTCCCATTCGAGCGATATTGTGTCTCCAAGCCCGAGGACGACTCTGGCAACGGTTACCGGAAGAAGGGGTGGCACGACGCGGCCGACTATCTGGGATGAGCCCTGGTTGCCCATGGAGTCGGTAACTGTCGCTCGGACGAAATAGAGTCCCGGCGGAAGGCTCGTGGGGTCCCATACGAAGGAAGGCCCCTCCCCGATGAGAATCCAGGGGATGCGCGGTTTCGTGGGGGAGACCGTCACCATTAAGCCCGTGGCGTGAACGCCCGCCTTTCCCGGCCACTGGACATCACCGTCCGGCTCCATGGTGACGTCAACAATTGCCCCGGTCCACGGGTCCATCAGGTCAATACTGGTTGTGCCGTCGGGGTTCGTGTAGTTCGCGATGGAGTTGACCGTGACAAGGTGCCCGCCGCCCGTGTTCCAATAAATCCCCAAAACGACATCCTCTTTGCAGTTCTCCACCTGGTCACGGATCGTCGTAGGACTGATCGTGGCGTGGTCTTTGACGGTTAATGGAAGCCCTCGGGTGTTGACCCATTGCCGTAGCCCGTTGACAACTCCGGCGCCGGACGTCCCTGTGATGCTGCTCGTCCCCATGGCGGTTGCCAGACCCTCCACCAACTGGGTGTCGGTGAGGGGATTCCCAACGACATTCTGAGCCAAGCCCGGATAGCCGTTGCTCGCCCACCACTTCAGGGATGCCGCGCTCCCCGTGGGGGCACAGTACGCATTGCCATCGTTAGCCTTTCCAGCACCATAGTCATGCTGATCTAAGAGGGGAATCCCCTTGGTGTAATAGAGGGGTTTGAGCTGGACCTCCCAGATCACGCTCACTATATCCTCATCGAGGATCCTGCAGAACAGCTCGGTCGGCCTATCGAAGACCTGATAATCTTTAAGCCTTTCGAGCGTCGGGATAGGCGGTGTGGGATCAACATAGACCTCCACAATGTCTTCCCCGGAATTCTGCTGTTTATCAAACATGGTAACCTTGACCAGATATTGCCCTTCCTTTAAACCCGACGTGTCCCACTGCGCATTCCACCAATTGTCCTGGTAGGTGTCCTCGACGGTGGAAAGAGTCCGGACCGTGCCGTCGTCGTCTTCGCCGATGGGCTGCCAGGTTCTCCCCTCGTCGTTAGAGAAGTCGAAACGGGCAAGCACTACCTGGTCGTCCCGGAGTCCGCCGCGCTCCGTTGCCCAGAGAGCAATTAGAATCCCAATGATCATATCGGGTCTTTCTCCGATGTTGTCCACCGGCTTGAGAATATGCGGTTGCGGAGGGTCGAAGAGACTTCGGTCGCCGATGCCGTTGTTGCCCATCATGCTCGGCAAGACAAACAACTGGTCACCAACTTGGGCTGCGGGGCCTGCCAGCCAGGCTTTCAGAAGCTCGGGATCCTCGAACCCCGGAAATGTCTCCATAAGCATCGCCGACATCTGTTGAATCATTTGCCAATCGTCGTGGAGGTGGGGTTGAGACTGCACCCATTCATTGATGTTCTGGCAGTAAGTGCTGTACAAGGCTGGCGCGTCGGAGATGTTGAATCGCTTCAGGAGATCGGTCGGAATCATCCTGTAGGAGTAAAGCATCAACCACCACGCCCGCAGGTTCATGATTCTCCACTGGAAGGTGCAGGAGGTCAGGTTTGGCGGCGGGCCGCAGAACCAGCTCACTTCGTCCGCGATAAGGAGCATCTCGCTGGCGGTGTCGTTGTCGGTGAGGTTGGTCCGCCCGGATCCGTCCTCGTTCATAATAAAAATGTCAAGGTCCAGGGTCGGTCCCTCAACATCGGGGGGGAGATTGCAAAAGCTGGGCATACCGCCATCGGAAGTAGCAACGATGCGTCCATCCGACAATGGTTCGGGGACATAGTAGTTCGCGAAGCCCCAGGTCAGCCCCCGTGAACTCTGCACGGGGAGGTCGGTTTCGTCTCGACGAGCCCAGAAAAGCCGAGAGTTTCCTCGAGTCGTCTGCGTGGAGGAATAGATGATTCTATCGCCGTTGGCGGTGAAATGTGCTCCGCCCGACATCTGAATGGGATTGGGGTTGGGTGGGTAAAGCGAGCCGTTCGTAATTCTTCGAAGGGACTTGGGCACAAGGCTCAGCGCGCCGGGGTCAAAACCGACGGTGTACACCTCCCAAACCGTTCCCTCCACATCTATCGCCGCTGCGAAAAGAATCTTCGTCGCGTCCGCGCTGAATGACGCATGGCCGACGTAGGTTGCGGTGTCGTCCCGCCAAATTTCGGGAAACGTCGAACTATCCCAGGCGTCTCGGATGTCAAGCTGCACGTACGTTTCGACGCTTCCGTCCGGGGTGAGCTTGATGACGTTAAGGTTTTCGAAGAACTTCGGCGGTATGATGATTATCGGAACGCAGCACTCGCTCTTGACTTCTATCGGATGGTCGAGGGGGCGGTTCTTCGAATCAAAGACAATCAGAGTGCCATCGTGACTCCAATGAGGATGCCGATCTGGGTAATGTGCCTGAGGCCCGTTCGGGTATTCGTCGAAGGTTAGCCTCTTGGCGGTCCCTTCCACGTCGGTGAGGTCAGCTACATAGATGTCAAAGTCCACGCCCGCCCCCCGGGTCGAAGTCCAAAGCAGCTTGGTTCCGTCGTGTGAAATGTCGGGGTGATTGTCTATGGCGGGGTCAGTAGTCAGGCGGGTTATGACGCCGCTGGCAATATCCATTGTGTAGATGTCCCAGTTCCCCGGTTCGTCCCTGTCGGAAACGAAGGCGAGCGTGGTTTCCTCGAGTGGCTCTTGAGCGAAGGGGAGACCGACGGACTTGGAAGGGGCTGCCGTGTCGGCTGCTGCGTTCAATTGCTCCCTTGCCGTGAGAAGGGAAACAAGCACAATGAAAAGAAAGATACGACCTTTTAGGAGGATGGCTCTGATTGGGCACACGTTGCTATTCCTCATGCTGGTTTTGGGGTACTGGTTCTTTTAGGCAATACATTAGTAAAATAGCTAACTTTGTCAACATCTATTTTTGGTTAGCCCTCACCGCACCCTCGGAAAGTCGCGTATCAATCAGTGTTCCAACGAGTAAGGACACCCCATCAAAAAGTCCCTAATGTGTCGTTCGACTCGCGGGGAGACGCTTTTTTGGCGGGATAAAGTCGCCGAAGAGGGCAGCGCTACGTGTACGAGTCTTAGCCCTTATATTACAGCCACACCCGTAATAGAACTTCTCCCATTTGCCGCCGGGGAGACCTGTCTGCGTCAACTGATCTTCGTAATCGTACACGTACCTCGTGATTGAGCCGCTGCGGTTTTTCTGGATTACGTTGCCCGCTTAACCCGTCTTAAAGCGGCGATGCTTTCGGCGAGCATCAGGATGGACAAGGCGATCAGCACAAGGGAGATTATAGCCAGAAGGAAGTCGTTGGTTTTGAAGTACTTGACGACGCCGTAAGCCAGTGACCCTACTGTCGTTACCAGCATGAAAATCCCCGGAACCAAGGTGTATCTGACCAACTTCTTCTGGCTCAAGAGCCAGAAGGTAACGACCATCAAAGCCAAAGCCGCCATCAATTGATTAGCGGCCCCGAAAATCGTCCAGATTTTGGCTGCCTTCCCACCCCAGACCAGGGCGCCGGCCAAAACAACCGGAACGACCGTGGCTACGATACGATTCCCAACTCCGAAAAGCTCCCCCGCGATGTATCGAGCAATGCGAGTCGCGGTGTCGAGGGTCGTCAGGATAAAAGCGTTCAGAATCGTGATGGCCATCAAACCGCCGAACTCGCCTAAGATGGGCCTTGTTACAAAACTAAACCCTTGCCCAAAAGCAGGAATTGTCTGCCCCGCCTTGACCATTTTCGTGAGCGACGAAAGACCCGTGAAGCCGCTGGCAACCGCAAGAAGGGCTAACGTCGCGACCAGTCCCTCCGCGACCATTGCCCCATAGCCAATTCGGCGGGCATGTTTTTCGGTGGCAATTTGCTTGGAGGTTGTGCCGCTGGAGATAAGGGAGTGAAAACCCGAGACTGCCCCACAAGCGACGGTAACGAATAGCATCGGCCATAGGGACCCGACCCCAGCCTTCCAGCCTGTGAAAGCAGGGAGTTTGACGACCGGGTGGCTGACGACTAACCCCAGGTATCCAATCCCCACCCCGGCAAAAAGCAGGAATGCGGAAAGATAGTCTCGCGGTTGAAGGAGCAACTGGACTGGCGTTGCCGACGCAACGATGCAGTATAAGAACAACACGACCATCCAGATTTCCAGTCCGCGCCCTCCGAGGTTCACCGGCACGTATGCCCCAAGCACAATCATCCCCGCCAAAAGCCCCAGCCCGAAAACCGTCGTGGGGACTTGCTTCGCCTTACGCCGGTAGAGCAAGTACCCCGTAAACACCGCAACGGGAATTAAGCCAAAGGTCGGGATGACAATCTTTTTCTCGACGACGAGCGTCCTCGCACAGAATTCCGTGAAAACCGCAATGATTAGCACCAGTGCAAGGCACGTGAACGCCGAAAACAGAATCCTCGCCCTTTTCGACACCAATCGCTCAGCCACATGAGCAATGGAACTCCCACCGTGTCTCACCGATGCCATGAGCGAGCCGAAATCGTGCACGCCCCCTATGAACATTGTTCCCAGGACAATCCAGAGTAACGTCGGAAGCCACCCCCAGTACGCAAGCGCAAGAATGGGACCCACGACCGGAGCAGCCCCGGCGATACTGGAGAAGTGGTGGCCGAACAAGACCGTCCAGTGCTTCGCGGGGACATAATCCACACCGTCATATTTCTCCGTGGCGGGGGTATTTCTCGACGGGTCCACTCCGTAGAGCCTCTCGATGACCCTTCCATAGAATCGGTAGCCGATGAAGAACAAACCTCCGGCACCAGCGGCGATTATCAAAGAGTTCATGCTAAGTCAACCACCTCCTCTTGTAGCGCAGGCGTCTCGCCTGCATCCTTCAAAGCAGCCCGAGTCCAAACGGATGCTCCGCTCCCCGGAGTCACGAGCGCGGACGCCGGCACCGCGGTGGACGCGCGTCCCTGAAGGCGGGAACGCCTTCATTCACAGGAGCGCGGGTCGCATCTATGCGTGTCGTCCGTGTCCTCTGCGGTCATACCCGTTTCTTCGTGCCGTTCGTGGTTCTGCATCCTTATCTGCCCGGTGCGCATATCACCATCATAGCGAAGGTGGGCCCAACGGTCAAACGTGCGATGTCCGGTAGGGGAACTACGGGAAGCCTCGCGGAACGACAACTCCTCGCCCTCGCTGAATTTCGCCTTTCTCAACGCAATTTTTGGTTTGAGATGTTCCCGGCTTCGCGTGACGCGAGCGATGCGGCGTCCTCTTTTGGAGATACCCCTTGTTGTTCTGAAGAACTCTGATAGAATCGGCTGAGAAGGAAACAGAAAGCCCTCGGAAGGCATTTGGAGGGTCCACCGAGAGGTCCTGTCAGCGATGCGAACACGGCTTGAATACGAAGAATTCGAGGAAAGGCACCTGGCGCCGTACGCGCAGAAGAGCAGCCAGACTCGCGGACGTGTCCACCCGGAAAAGGAGCATCCTCTCCGTACGGTATATCAGAGGGACCGGGACAGGATTGTCCACTGTCGAGCGTTTCGCCGCCTGGAGTACAAGACGCAGGTGTTCCTCAATCACGAGGGAGACCACTACCGCACTCGCCTGACGCACACGATGGAGGTGGCGGGCATCGGACGGACTGTCGCGAGGATTTTAGGACTGAACGAGGACCTGACGGAGGCGATCGCGCTTGTTCACGATGTGGGACATCCTCCTTTTGGACACACGGGGGAGTCGGCGCTGAACGAGTTGATGGAGAAGTTCGGCGGCTTCGAGCACAATCTCCAGAGCCTGCGGGTCGTGGACGTTCTGGAGAAGAAGTATCCCGACTTCGACGGACTGAACCTGTCCTGGGAGGTTCGAGAAGGAATCATCAAACACCGCGACCGTTGTTGGTCTCCGGGCTTGCGGCTCGAAGGGCTGGGGCGATTTCCGAGCCTGGAGGGGCAAATCATAGACTGCGCCGACCAGATCGCCTACAACACACACGATATTGACGATGGGCTTGCCTCCAACCTGCTGTCGGACGCGCATCTTTCGGAGACGGAGCTGTGGCGGCAGGTGAATCTCGAGTCCCGGCGATCGTACCCGAACAGCGGCAGCGAAGTCCGCATCTTCCACAGTGTGCGAAACCTGATTGATTTTCTGGTTTCCGACCTGGCGACGCACAGTTCAAAGATGATCGCGGAACAGGGGGTTCAGTCAGCGGACGAGGCGAGAAACAGCCCGGTTCCCCTGATTGGCTTCAGTCCTGAGGTGGCGAATGGGATGAGGGAACTGCGCGATTTCCTGTACGCGAACCTGTACCAGCATCCGATTGTCGAGGGACGAAACGCGATATCCAGAAAGATTATCGAGAAATTGTTTCGTCTCTACGTGGTGGAACCGGCGACGTTCGATGAGAGTCTGTCCCGACGAGGCACGGACCTTCCGATCGAGAGGATTGTCTGCGACCACATCGCCGGGATGACTGATCGGTATGCTCTCGAGAAATATAACGAGCACTTCAATCTTGTTGCGCATCGGCATGGAACGTTCACCCAGCGTTGAGAAACGACAGGCCGACTCACCCCGCGAAGGAGCCAGCCCCCAGAGGGACCATCTGACATCTGCGCCGCTCGGGGCGAGGATGCGTTCCGGGAGGGCTACGAGCAGCGCACCGAGTCGCCCCTCGAGGAAGGCGCCGGAGCATCCGCGGAGAGAGGCGGAGGAGAGTGGCTTAGCGGCAAGGACGCATCAGGGTACTCCTTACGCGAAAGGAGCGGAGCGAACGGGCACAACTCGGCCGAAAACCGCAGCCACCCATCGGAGCAAGCCCTCCGAAAAGGAAGAGGGTCAGCGCGAGGATATTGCGGCGCCTCGTCGAAGAAAAGCGAAAAGGCGGAGGCTCACAAAGTTTCTGTCGCCTCTGGCACAGACGCGCATAATGGCCAAGAAGGCTATTCGCAATATCATCCTTTACCCGGTCGCCATCGTTGCCCTGTCGCCGGCGCTCGTGTTTCGACACAACATCTACCTGCTCGTTCTGTACTTGTTTATCTGGACGAACATCGTCTTGGCAGTGGCGATTTTTCTCGACGAGCTGTTCGACCTGCCGCGCAAGAAGTGAGACCGCCTTCGGCAAAGGTGATGCCATGGGGTTCATCTCCATCGCGGCGAGGGCGAATCTCTGCTCCGCGGGGTCGCAGAAAATGAGGACTAAAGGACTGTCGCCGTGAGATGAGCCGATTCGAAACAAAGGACGATTCCAATGTGTGAGTTTTGCACGAAACATGGCGAAGGGAAGAAGTGGTATCTCAACGCCAGGAATTATTCGCAGGACCTGTTGAGCGATCTGAAACGGCGGGAGTTCATCCGGCAGTTCATGCACGGCACGATTGAGGGCGGCCAGAAGCGAATTTCGCAACTGGAGGCGGACGCCGCTCAACGGAGGAAAGTCCCGGGGCTGGTCAAACGGCTCTTGGTTTGGCGAATGAAGCCCGTTCACTACGGTCAGGTTATCCCATTGGAGGACGTGGAACGGATATTCGAGATGACGAATGCGATCGTCCGCGTGCCTTGCGGATGCCGCTGGGCGGCGACCCACAAAGAGGGCCGGTATTGCTTCGGGGTGAGCATCGGCCCGCCCCACTGGTTCGATGACATAGACATGGATTACTTCGGGTCGCCGGACGTCTCGCGGCTCGAAAGCCTGAATTCAGTCGAAGCAATGGGTCACATTGAGACATTCGACAGGAAGGGTCTCATACACAGCGTGTGGACATTTCGCACTCCTTTCATTGGCGGCGTCTGCAACTGTGATCGGGCGGAATGTCTGGCCATGCGCAGTACCGTCGGACTGGACGTTCCGGTGATGTTCCGAGCAGAATACATCGGCGAGATTGATCCGGAGTTGTGCGTGGGATGTCGCGAGTGTGTACGGCTGTGTCAGTTCGGGGCAATAGGTTTCTCTCTGTTGGAGCAGAAGTGCTTTATTGACCAAAGCAAGTGCTGGGGGTGCGGGGTTTGTCGCAGTGCCTGCAAGAAGGATGCTATCCGCTTGGTCGCCCGCGCGGTTCGCCAGAAGGCGGCGAGATGAGCGGCCGGCGGGCGCCTCAGCGGCACGCGAGTCCCCGGCGCCTTTCAGCGCCCCAGGGAAGACAGGAAAGCAATGGCGGTCGGAGGGAAAAAGATGTTCTTGAGAGAATGGTTCGCGGTCGGAGTGCCCGTCGTGGCGACGGTGCTGTTGGTTAGCTCGTTCAACCCATTAGGGTCGGAGGACAACAGTGAGGAGAAAATGAAGGCGAGCCTCGAGGATGTGCGAGCGAGCGAAGAGTTCACTCTCGAGACGCCTCGGTCGTTTGCTCGTTTCGGTTCAAAGGAAGAATGGCTCGAGAAGGCAGCATTCGTCCGCGACCACATCCTTGTGAGTTGCGGGCTGTGGCCGATGCCGGAGAAGCAGCCGCTGAATCCAAAGGTGTTTGGGCGGATCGAGCGACAGGGGTACTCGGTCGAGAAGGTGTTTTTTGAGAGCTGTCCGGGATTTTTTGTGACGGGGAATCTTTATCGCCCGCTTGGGAAAGAAGGGCCGTTTCCGGCGGTTCTCTGCCCTCACGGACACTGGGGGCGCGGGAGGTTGCACAGCGACGATGCGGGATCGGTTCCCGGTCGGTGCATCAACTTAGCCAGGCAAGGGCACGTGGTGTTCAGCTACGACATGGTCGGCTACTACGATTCGAGTCAGGTGAAACACTCTTTTGCCGATGCGCTGTGGGGAACGAGCCTCATGGGGCTTCAACTCTGGGACAGCATTCGCTCCGTTGATTTCATTTCCTGTTTGCCGGATGTGGATGCAAACAGGATCGCCTGCACGGGGGCATCCGGGGGCGGGACGCAGACATTTGCCCTGATGGCCGTGGATGACAGGATCAAGGTGGCGGCGCCGGTCTGCATGATTTCGGCACACTTTCAGGGAGGGTGCGAATGCGAGAACGCTCCTCTTCTACGGCTGGATACGTACAATGTCGAGATCGCTTCCTTGATGGCGCCGCAGCCGCTGATTTTGGTCTCTGCGACGGGCGACTGGACGAAGAACAATCCCACGGTTGAATATCCGGACATTCGCGGCATATACGACCTGTTTGGCGCCGGCGACAAGGTCTCGTCGGTCCAGTTCGACACGGGACACAACTACAACAAGGACTCGCGCGAAGCAGTTTACGCGTGGTTCGGAAAATGGATGCTGGGGATTCCCGAAGCGGAGAAGCTGAAGGAGGAGCCGTTCGTTGTCGAAAAAGAGGAGGACCTGCGGGTCTTCACGGACGAGCACCCGCGTCCCGCGGACGCGTTAACCGCGGACGGGCTAAAGGCGTACCTTGTCGAGTCGGCAAAGAAGCAGCTCGAAAATCTGAAGCCCCGGGACGGGGTTGCCCTGGAGAAATCCCAGAAAGTCATGTCCGTGGCGATGAAGCATACTCTGTCAGCGTCTGTTCCCACGGGAGACGAGATTGTCGTTGAAACGCTCTCGGAGGCTCCTGATAAGGGCTTCACCGCCGTGAAGCTCCTCGTTGGACGAAAGGGTGAGCGAGAAGCGATTCCGTTAGTGCTCCTCCGCCCTCCAGGCAACCCCGGAAAAAGGCCCGCCGTTGTCATCGTTCATCCGGAGGGAAAGAAGGCGGTTGCGGAGATGGAAAAGCCGTTGTCGCCCCTCGTCGGAAGTCTGCTCGAGGGCGGCTCGACTGTCGTGGCGATGGATTGTTTTCAGGTGGGGGACTTGAAGAAGGGCGAGCGAAAGAAAACCGCGAATCACTGGCTGACCTATAACAGGACGGATTGCGCCCTTCGCGTCCAGGACATTTTGACCGTCATACGCTATCTTCGTTCTCGGGACGATGTGAGCGAAGTGAGTTTGGTCGGGTTGAAAGAGGCGGGAGTGTGGTGTCTTCTGGCGAACGCGATTGCCCCCAACGTGCGCCGCGCAGCAATAGATTTGAACCGTTTTTCTGACGACCGCGCTGCCTGGGAGGGAGACAACTTTGTCCCGGGAATCCTCCGAGCCGGAGGAGGACGAGTTGCGGCGGCTCTCTGCGCGCCACGAGAAATCCTCCTTTACAATGGACAGGGGAAGTTTCCGACAGATTTCGCCACATTGGCATATGAAGCGCGCAAAAGGCCTCGGTCGCTCCGTATCGAGGATGGGCCGCTCTCAGCAACAGAAATCGCTGAATGGCTTCTTCGCAAGTAGGAAGAAGGCGTCAGGACACGGAAACGGGAGCCCCGGGCGACGTCGGGAAACGGCGCCCGGGGCTCGAAGCTGAACGCCTGGGGCAAGGACCCGTCGCTCTCAGGCCGAAGCGACGTTCTTGAGGTACTTCAAAGCCTCCTTGGCAAAGACCTCCGGATCGGGGACGAGGTCTCGCCAGATGCAGCAAGCGGCGGCAAGCTCTTTGAAGCTGGACCCGAAGGATTCGACGACCACCCAGTCGTCGTAGCCGATCTCCTTGAGCACCTTGAAGATTTCGGCATAGGGGATGTGGCCGGAGCCGATCATGCCCCGGTCGTTCTCGGAAGCGTGGAAATGCTTGAGAAACTTCCCGGTCTTCCTCACTGCCTCGGGAATGTCCTTCTCCTCAATGTTCGCATGGAACGTGTCGAAATGCACGCCCATGCAAGGCTCGCCCACGTCCTTGCACATCTGCACGGCGTCGGCGGAGGTGTTGATGAAGAAGGTCTCGAAGCGGTTGAGGAACTCCAGAGCCATGGTGATGCCGTACTGGTTGGCTTTCTTTGCAGCCTCCTTGAACACGTCGCGGCACCAGCCCCACTCATCCTCCGTGCGGCGGCGTCCAACGAGGTAGCCGACGGGGGCGTACAAGGGGCCAACAAGAAGCCGCCCGCCGAGAGCATCGGTCATCTCCATGCATCGTTCGAGCCGCTGCACGGCAGCTTTTCGGACGGCCGGGTCAGAGCTGATGGGGTTGGCATCGTTGGTCATCACGGCACACCCGATGCATTCGAGACCTCGCGCTTTGAGCCTTTCAGCAGTCTTCCTGACGTCAACGAGGCCAATATCAATGAAGGTGATCTCGGCGCCGTCGAAGCCCATGTCAGCCACTTTATCTATGAGATCGAGCGTCTCGTTGGAGAACGCCCCCGTCCAGAGCAGGAGATTCAAACCAAATTTCATCAGTTTCTCCTTCCGGTTACGAGACGGTCACGACCGCCTTGATGACGTTGCCTTTTCGCTCTTTGACCTCGCCCAGGGCGCGCTCCAGGTCGGCCAGATCGTACTTGTGAGTGACCAACCTGTCCACCTTGACGAGTCCGGCGGCGAGGGCTTGAAGTGCAGTTGGCCAGGTGAACGGCGCCAGCCACGAGAAGCGAATTTCCTTGTCCCAGAAGATGGACTGGAGAGCCGGGACCTTGATCATGTCCGTGGCGCCGGGCAAGCCGAAATAGACAATGACCGAACGGCGGCCGGAAATGGCGAGAGCCTGCTCCATCGCGGCAAGGGACCCGGTCGGCGTGATGACGCGGTCGGCGAACTTGCCGTTGGTCATTTCCTCGATCTTCTTTCGGAGGTCGGCGACATAGTAGGGCGAGTTCTTGTCGCCGGTGTTGACGAGTTCGTCGGCGCCGAGCTCTTTCCCCGGCTCAAGGCGATAGTCCACGACGTCCACGAGGACAGCCTTTCCGGCGCCGGAGGACTTGACGAGTTGAAGCATCATTAACCCGATGGCGCCGGCGCCGATGACGACGCAGAAATCGCCGGGACGAACCTTCATGTTCTGAACGCCGTACGTGGCGCAGGCAAGAGGCTCGGTGAGCGCCGCATGCTCGAATGAGACACCTTCGGGAATGCGGTGGACACCAGTGTAGTGCGACTTGGTGTACTTGGCGAAGGCGCCGTCTGTGGAGACGCCGAGCACGGCTTTATTCTCGCATAGGTTCACGTAGCCCCGCTTGCAGATTTCACAGGCGTTGCAGTACTGCACCGGGTCAATGACGACTCGCTCGCCAGGCGAGAACAGCTTCGCATCGGCGACCATGTCCCCCACTTCGGCGACGAGGCCGCAAAACTCGTGTCCTAAGACGAGGGGCCCCTTGCCGTCGGGCGTTTCGAGGGGACTGCCGCCGAAGTAGTACGCCACGTCGGAGCCGCAGATGCCGACCGCCTTCACCTCGACGAGAATCTCGTGCGGGGCAATCTTCGGCTTGTCACGCTCCTCAAACTTCATCTTGAGGGGCTCGTAGAAGACTTGAGCTTTCATTTTCTCAGCCATAAAAGACCTCCTTCTTATTTATCGTGTGGTCCTGAAATCCGTCCTTATCGTTATCCGCCTTGACAGGAGTCTCCACCTCCTCCGCGTCCTCTGCGGTTCAAATGGGAAGAGGATTAACCGCACAGGCCGCAGAGAGACGGACGTTGGCGCCGTCTGATTACTTCCCGTACTTCTCCGCAAGCCCGCGGACGAACTTGAGGCCGGCTTCGGTGACCTCCCACGCTTCCGGCCAGAAGCAGAGGTCCACACTCCACCACTCGGAGTCATACCCTGCGGCCATAATCGCGGGCATGATTTTGTCAAAGTCCAGAACGCCCTGTCCGAACGGAGCATGCGTGCTGGTCATGTTGTCGTGGAGAGTGTTGTCCGAGTCAATGAGATGGATGTGGCCAATCTTCCCATTGAGCCTGCCGATTAGTTCCACGGCACCGCCCGAGAGCGTCTCCTTTGGCGGTGGCTGTTTGGCGCCCTGATCGGCAACCATGTGAGCGTGGCATGAGTCCAAAAGGATTTTGAAGTTGGGGTGCCCGACTTCCTTGACCATGCGGGTGATCTCGCTCGGCTTGTTGAAAATGAATCCCGGCTCAAACTCCCAGATGAGACCGATTCCCGCGTCCTGAGCGATCTGAGAGGCTTTCTGCCAGGCCGCAACAATGTTGCTGAACTTCTTCTCGTATTCGCGGGTGATTTCGGCGGGCGGTTCCTCGCAGGTATCAACGCGGATCTTGGGAATGCCGATGTCCGCACACAACTCGATGTTTTTCTTGAAGTTGTCGAGATAGGCGGTCTGGGCCGCCACGCCCTCGGCGCCGGGGAGTGTTGCCGTGAAATCCGCGGCGATTCCGACGGGTTCCAGGTTATGGTCCTTGAGGAGGTTGACAATCTCCTGGCGCTTCTCCTTCGTTGGATAGTCGTCCGGGTGAACGTGCGGTTTGAAGCCGCACAGCTCGATGCCGTCAAAGCCGAGTTCGCTGAGGCGCATCACGACCTTGTCCAGCGGAACGGGATTGCTGGAGTATGGCCCGAAGACGTACGCCCAACTACCGATAGCGATTTTGGTCATTTTTCTTCCTCCTGAAAGAGATGTGAGGGTGTATCGTTATGGGTTTTATAGTTAACTTGTTGGCTCCTTTCGCGACAAGAGGTCACCGCAGCGTCTCCGCGCCAGGCAGGAAAGCGAACCGCCCAGAGAAGAAGCCGCCCTCGCCGGAAACAAGCAGACTCTTTTCAAGGAACCGCAGCCACGGCAATGGAGAATATCCCAAACCCCGCAAACAAAGTCAAGGCGGTTGTGCAATCGAGGATAACCGCCGAGACACCGGCGTTACCAGGAACGTGGGAATCGCGCTGGGGCGACTTAGACGACTTCGAGCATGCGGGTGAGGGCGAGGTTGGCTTTTCGGCGGGTGTCCTCGTCCACGCGGATTTCGTGGACCATGTTCTCGAGGGAGTGAAGAACGGAATCCAGCGTCGTGAGCTTCATGTTCGGACACACCAGGCACTCGGCGGGAAAAACAAACGTCTTGTCGGGGTTCTCCTTTCTCAGTCGGTAACCGAGGCCCATCTCCGTGCCGACGATGATGGTTTTCGTTTTCGATTCCTTCGCGTACTTGACCATTCCAGAGGTGCTCAGGACGGCGTCCGCGAGCTCGAGGACTTCCTCCCGACATTCGGGGTGAGCGATGACTTCGGCGGCAGGATATTTCTTTTTCGCTGCGAGAACATCGGCGGCGCGGAGGCATTCGTGCGTCCAGCAGTATCCTGGCCAGAGAATCACTTCCTTGTCTGTGTGTTTGGCGACCCAGCGGCCGAGATTGCGGTCAGGCACGAAGATGACGCGTTTTTCTTTGAGGGAGTTGACAACTTTGACGGCGTTGGCGGAGGTGCAGACGATGTCGCTTTCGGCTTTGACGGCGGCAGAGGAGTTGACGTAGGTGACGACCGCGGCGTCCGGAAAGCGTTCTTTCATTTTCTTGAGTTCGGGAACGGTGACCATGTCGGCCATGGGGCAGCCAGCATCCAGCCTCGGCAGGAGGACCGTCTTCTCGGGATTGAGGATGGATGCGGATTCCGCCATGAAATGAACGCCGCAAAAGACAATCACATCCTTGTCAGTGCGGGTGGCGGCGCGTGCGAGGCCGAGAGAATCCCCGAGGACGTCGGCGAGGTCCTGAATCTCATCTCGCTGATAGTTGTGAACGAGGAAAATCGCGTTGCGCTTCTCCTTGAGGACGGCAATTTTCTCGGTCACCTCGGCGCGGTATTTTCTCTCAAGCTCGTCGAGATGTTCTTCTTTTGCGACGGTTCGGAGCATCGGATGAACTCTCGTCCTGCACGGAGCCGACCTTCACCTGCGTAACGCGGTTTCGCTCGTCCACATAGACGATTTTTGGCTGAAGCTGTCGAACCTCGGCCTCGTCAACGGCGGCAAAGGACATGACAGTGACGATGTCGCCGGGCATTCCGAGGCGAGCCGCCGGGCCGTTCAAGCAGACTATGCCTGAACCCTTTTCCCCGACGATGATATAGGTTTCGATCCTGGCGCCGTTGTTGAAGTTCACAACCAGGACTTTCTCGAAAGGGAGCAGGTCCGCGGCAGCCATGAGGTCGGGGTCGAGAGCAATGCTCCCCTCGTAGTGGAGCACCGTCTCCGTAATGGTGGCCCGATGGATTTTTGATCTCAGGACAGTTCGCATCATTTGGTCATCTTCCCGTTCTGGCGCGAGGGCACGTTCAGTTTGATGTTGTCTATTAACCGGGTCTTCCCGATGAAAACAGATAGAGCGACCAGAACGTTCCCTTGCAGTTCATTGATGTCTTCGAGGGAATCACGGTCCACGACGCTGACGTAATCAATTTTCGCGCCGCCCGAGGATTCGATCATGCGGCGAATTGTTTTTTTGATCCTGGAGGCATTTGTCTCACGCATTCTAACAAGTTTTCTTGCTTGCATCAACGCCCGATACAGGATCGTCG
>JAUYEE010000176.1 GCA_030691545.1 bacterium
ATCGCCGGCAACAAGGCTGTTTACGGTGGGGGATTGCACTCGTGCCATGGGAACATCGAGGAGAATACCATAATGGCCAATGAGAGCGGGGAGGGCGGTGGCCTGTTCGATTGCGATGGGCCAATTTCCCACAACACGATCCCAAAAAATAAAACCGTCGAGTACAGTTACACAGACAATAACGGGTTCCACGTTGTGGAGCCGTGCGGCGGCGGCGGCCTTGCGTACTGCGATGGCACAATCCGCAACAACCTCGTCGCCGACAATACCGGCGCATACACAGGAGCAGGCGGGGGCTTTTACAGGTGCAAGGGGACAATCGAGTTTAACGCAATTCGTGGCAACTACGGTGGCTACCGGGGAGGGGGGCTCAGTTATTGCGACGGCACAATCCGGAACAATTTGATCATCGAGAACGTCAGCGCGGTTTACGGTGGCGGACTTGCTGGGTGCAACGGCACGATCCTGAACAACACAATCGCACACAACCGGGCGTCCCTCCACGGAGGGGGCCTGTACCAATGCAAGGGGACCATTTCCAACTGCATCATCTGGGGAAACGAACCAGCCATCGGCGGGGAGCAAGTCTTCGACTGTAGCATCCCCGCCTACTCGTGCATCGAGGACTGGACCACTGGTCAAGGGCAAGGCAATATCGCCTTCGAGCCTTACTTTGCGGACGCCGATCTGCATCTCAGCCCTTGGTCGCCCTGTGTAGATGCTGGCGACCCCGCCTCCGCCTTCGGCAGCGAGCCGGAACCAAACGGGGGGCGCATAGACATGGGCGCTTACGGAAACACGTCCGAAGCCACCTCGCGGTCACCGGACGCGGATGAGGATGGATTGCCGGATGATTGGGAGCTTCTCTGGTTCAGCAGCCTCGAGGAGCGTCCTGAGGGCGACCCGGACAACGATAACATCCCCAACCTCGGGGAGTATCGCCTGGGCTATGACCCAACGACAAAGCAAGAGACACGCGTCGCCAACGTCACAAGGCGCATCTGGCACGCAACTATCGAGTCGGCAATTACAGAGGCCAGCGACGGCGACGAGATTGTGGTGTACCCGGGCGTCTACAACGAGCAGGTCGGCTTCGGGGGAAAGAACGTAGTCCTGCGGAGCACCGATCCTCTTGACCCGGCAATTGTCGCTGCGACGGTAATTGATGGAAACGGAGCACCGACTATTGTCCGGTTCCGAGGGAGTGAGGGCGAGTCGTGCATTCTTGCTGGGTTCACCATTCGCAACTGCGAGCAGTCCAGTGTGATGGAGAGCGCGGCGATATTCGGAGGCGCGTGGCGCAACGGGACGCATGCCATCATCCGCAACAACGTCATCCGCGACACGGGGGCGGATGGTATGGACTATTGCGACGGCATAATTGAGAACAACGCCGTTGAAAATAATGAGGGCACGGGACTTGCTTCCTGCGGTGCGGAAGTTCGGAATAATACGATCACAGGCAACCGCAGGGGCGGGTTATGGCGTTGTTACGGTTTGATCGAGGGGAACTTGATCGCGAACAACTCATGGACAGGGGGATACGGTGGTGGGCTGTCTGACTGCGATGGGGTGATCCGAGGAAATACTATCAGCGACAACTCGGCTTATTATGGCGGCGGGCTTTCTCGGTGCAACAGAACAATCCAGAACTGCATTATATGGGGGAACACAGCTCCCCAGCTGAATGCGTCGAGTATCCCGACGTATTCTTGCATTCAGGATTGGACCGGGGTGGGAGAACGCAACATTGCCTCGGAGCCGCAGTTCCTCGACCTGCACGCAGGGGACTATCGCCTGCAAGAGGACTCCCCTTGCATTGATGCGGGCCACAACGACCCGGGTCTCCCGTCCACCGATATTGCCGGAATGCACAGAATCATGTTCGGGGGAAAAAGCCTCACCGTGGATGTGGGGGCTTACGAGTTCCATATCAACAAGCTCGAGCCTGTCCCCGGCGCCGAGGCAGCCATCTTGACCTGGAGTTCCCTTGCGGGCATGACCTATTCTATTCTCTACACCGACGACTTGTTCAATTGGCGCATAGTCATTGCGGACATTGCCTCCTCCGGCAACAGGACGATGTCTTGGCTCGACGACGGCTCCCTCACCGGCGTTCCTCCCCTCCTCGCCCCGAAGCGCTTCTACCGCATCCTGGAGAATCCGTAGGGTGGTGTGACACCGGGTCTCGAAGGCCGACAACGATTGACTCGGAGATGCAAAGGGGACAGGAAAACGTGCCCTGAGAAAGGAGAAATCGGATCGCATTTCGTGCTCGTGGAGCAGCGAATCTTGGCATTGCGCCGTACCCCATGAGAGGCCAGAAAGCAAAGAACCGCTCGCATCGTCTGTTACGAGTCTAAGGGAGGGATTCTCTCCAGCGTGCTCGACGAGGACCCTCTGACCCAGTTACGCCAAGCCTCTGTTTTCCACATGGCCCTCTTCTCGCCTGATGCCTGACGCTGCCGCGGCGGAAACGCCAGGTGGGTCGAGTACTGTTGCGAAAATGCCAGGTCGTAGATGGTCCATACGATGAACGGCGTTTCTGGGTTCTCTGGGGAAGTCCGCACACTGTCTGGCGAAAACGCCGGATCGCCAATCATGCTCGACGTGAGCGGCTAATCTCAGGGGGTTGAGCTTCAGAGCTTCTCTTTGGCGGAAGGGAATGGCGCGCCTTGCTTCCGGAGTTCTGAACGGGTCTTATACGTATTAAAGAGGCCCTGCAGGCGTTCACTCAGGCAGCGTAAGAGTCCCAGGCTTACCCGTGACGCTGTCCTCGAGGATCGCGACACTTCTCGCCTGCAGGGGCGTGAAATGGCCCTCAGCGTCAAGCTTCATGTCCCGGGCGTCTGGATCCACATCGTACAGAAGTCAGATGTACACGAGCGTGGCTATGGAGCGCATGACGTCGGAGGACTGGGCGTCGTAGAACTTCCTGCGGGTATAGGCCCAGCACGCCACTTCTGCCAAATCCCCCTTGACACGGCCCCCTAGGCTGGCATAATAAGAACCGCATAGAAGAACACATCGCTTCCGAAGAAAGCAGTCAAACGTTTTGGGGAACATGGCAATGAGCGCGCCGAAACCGCCACTGCGACTTCTTAGGGGCCGTCACGTCCACGAATCCATCGTGCAGAGGGCCACTGCCTGCACAGCCGACAGGTCCATTTTGACCAAGCGCGCCACCCGTCATACCTTCCGCCATTCATTCGCGACGCATTTGCTCGAAGAGGGCTATGACATTCGGACGGTGCAGGAACTCTTGGGCCATAATGACGTCAAAACGACCATGATTTACACCCATGTTTTGAACCGAGGAGGCAAGAGCGTGCGAAGCCCGGTTGACAGCCCGTAGGAGAACCCCGCCCGAATGTTATGCAGACAACCATATGAGGCCATTCGGAATGCGACCGAATGGCAATTTCCCCCTGGAATCGCGCGACTTAGGGCGATTCTGAATCAAGGGTCCTATACCGCGGATTCGCGGCCCAAACGTGTTATGCAGAAACCGTATAAGCCATAGTTAGGCCCCCGGGAAGAGATCCGGAGCGCCGAAAGATGGAAAGGAGATAGCGATGACGAGAAACCCAAAACCGAGCAGTCTGTTTGTATCCGGCATACTTATCACAGCTGCAGTTGCAGCCATGGTAATGGTCCGTCCACACGCCGAGGTGCTGCAGGGGCAACTTCTCCGCCCACCGATACAGATCGAACTGGGGGAAGCCAATATGACGGTCACCATCCCTCAAGGCTCGCCACCCGTCCAAGTCGGCCCCAACGCAGCAGGAACGACTGTTACTTTTCCTGATGGCGCAGTTCAGCTCCTTGGTCCCGGCGACTCGATAACGATTGAGTTCCCAAAGGGCGGCTCTGTCGCCGTTCCCACTGGCAAGAAACGGCCGATTACAATCACCGGCGCATCAGCGAGCCAGAACATCATAAGAAAGCACATTGGGCAGCCAAAGTATGATAAACGCACGTAATTGTAACCACTTGTTCCAGCCTGACAAATCGCTCAATCTGGACGCGGCGACAAGCGGCGCGCCGGTTAGCTAGGAGCTTGTCCGAATAATAGAATTTCTCTTGACAACAGGAAGTGAGTGCGCTATATATCGGTCGGAGCAATTGAGGGTCTTTCCCAAGGAGCAAGGCGATGGCGAAAGTGTATAGAGAGTATCAACCCGATCAGCCTT
>JAUYEE010000034.1 GCA_030691545.1 bacterium
CGGAGACCTGGAGATCGACAACAACGGCGCCGAGCGCAGCCTGCGGGGAATTGCCGTCGGACGAAAGAACTGGCTGTTCTTCGGAAGCGATAACGGAGGGCGAACTGCTGCCGTCCTGACCAGCTTCATCGCCACGTGCAAACGACTCGAGATCAACCCCTTCACCTACCTCCGCGACATCTTCGAGCGCATCAGTTCCCATCCCATGAACCGCCTCGAGGAACTCCTGCCGGACAACTGGAAGGCCGCTCAAACCGCCAGCCAGAATATCCCTGCCTGATTCCCCACCGTCAACATCTATGCCAAGGTCCCCCTGTGTCTACCGGACGGATACACTGTTTCCGAATTCCGTCTTGCCAACCTCTCTCTTTTGATAACCCTTTTCTATTGCAATGCTTCAAGAGCCACGCAGCCACCAGAAACGCCAGGTGGGTCGAGTACAATCGCCAAAAGACGGGCGAGGTGTCTGTAATTGGTGACAATGTCGGAGGTTGTGGAGGCCTCATTTGCCCCGAATGATGGAAACGAGTTTCGACGATTGAAGAACATGTCTTTTTGTGCACGGCAACAGGCTTCTGGAGCACGTGCTGCTTGCCGTCCGGCAGCATCGGCGTGTCTCGGAAGCCGTCAATCTTTTCAACCTGGTTGGTGGCGCCGGGATTCTGCTGGCCGAAAACCGGCGACGCGAAGGCGACGCCGAACAGAACCGCGCTGAAGGTGAAATGCCTGATCGGGGGTTTGTCTCTCATGGTTCCAGTTGGTCACGTTGACGGTTTTCTTCAGGTGAATATCCGCAGAGGAACTGCCCGCCTGGAGTTCGACCGTTCCGGCTTCGACCACGAAAGCGCGTTTGCTTTCGTCCCAATAGGCCAGCGACTTCGCTAGCAAAACGAGTTCGACCGTTTTCCGCTCGCCGGGCTGCAAGGCCACGCGCTTGAAACCGCGCAACTCCCGAATGGGGCGTTCGACGGCGGAGTTCAAATGTTTGACGTAGAGTTGAACGACCTCTTCGCCGGCCCGGTTGCCGGTGTTTTCCACGTCCACACTGACCGTGATCGAACCATCCTTGGGCAGCGAAGGGGCTGTGGTCTTCAGGCTGGAATACTTAAAGGTCGTGTAGCTCAGGCCGTAGCCGAACGGATATAGCGGCTCGCCTTTGAAGTACATGTAGGTCCGGCCCTTGCGAATGTCGTAGTCCAGCATCGGCGGCAATTGGTCAAGCGACTTGGGCCAGGTCTGCACGAGACGGCCCGCAGGGTTGTAGTCGCCGAAGAGCACATCCGCCAGAGCGTTGCCGTGTTCCTGGCTATTGTGCGTCATGTGAAGGATGGCGGGCACGTGCTCCTGGGTCCAGTTGATCGCGTACGGAAAACTTGCGATCAGCACGACGATGGTCCTGGGATTCGCCGCGAATACTTGCTTGATCAATTCTTCCTGCTCCAACGTGATCGTCTTGCGGTCCACGGCTTCGCGGCCTTCGCTTGGCACGGACACTTTTCCCCACGCGCCGCCGGGAACACCGATCGGGTTGTTGCCCACGCACACGATCACCACGTCCGCGCCTTTGGCGAGTTTCACTGCCTCGCCGTTGTCGTTGTTCGTGGCGCAATTTACCACCACGTTTGGGCCGGCTTTGGCTTTGATGCCGTCCAGCGGCGTCACGGTGTAAGGCGGCGTGCCGCTGTACCAGTCAAGCAAGACCTTATCCGCAAGCGGGCCAACGACGGCAATGGATTTCAGCTTGGTCTTGTCGAGCGGCAGCAGGTTCTCCGAGTTTTTCAGCAACACGACGGATTTTTGCGTGACCAGCCGCGCGAGAGCTTTGTGCTTGTTCGTGGTCCAGGGCTCCGGCTCGTCGGGTGCGCCGATGCTCGCATAGGGGACCTTGTCCGGCGGGTCCAGCAGTCCCAGACGGATGAAGACTCGCAGCGTGCCTTTGATGGCCTTGTCAATGTCCGCCTCGGTCAAGCGATTCTCATTCAGCGCTGCGGTGATGCCGAGGGAAAAACCCCTGTCCAGGAATTGATTGATGCCTGCCTTGACGGCGCCGGCGGCGGCCTGGGTGGCGTCCGGGTAGTACTGCTGTGGCTTGATGAGGTTGGCGAAGGCACCGCCGTCTGTGCAGATAATGCCGTCCACGCCCCATCCCTTCACCGCCGCCTCGTTGATCACGGGATGCACGGTGCAAGGAATCTTGTTGTACAGATTGTAGGCCGCCATGAAGCAGCGTGCCCCGCCTTCTTCAAAGCCCATGCGGAAGGGCACGGAGTAGTACTCCCGGAGGAGCCGTTCGTCGAAGTCCGAGGACGTGGTCGTCCGGTTGTCCTCATTGCTGTTCGCCAGGAAGTGTTTCAATAGCGAGGCAGTGAGCCAGTACGTAGGGTGGTCTCCCTGCAATCCTTTGATGAAGGCAGCGGCCATGGTGCCGTTGAAAAACGGGTCCTCGCCGTAGCATTCCTCGGTGCGCCCCCAGCGCGGATCGCGGCCCAGGTCAGCGTTCGGTGCGCGCACGATCAGTGCGCCGCGACGATATTTCTCGCTCTGGACCATGTAACGCACCTCGTAGCCCTCGACCGCGCCGGCCTGGCGCATGAGTTCGGTGTCCCACGTCTCGCCCATGCCATAGGCCTGCGGGAAAATGGTCGTGGGCGCGGGATTGCGGCGGCCCCAATTGCTCGGTCCGCCTTGGGCCATTCCGTGCAGTCCTTCGCAGTGGCCCATGGTGCGGACGCCGAGTCGTGGCACGCCCGGACGCGAACTGAGGAACGCGATTTTCTCATCCAGCGTCATGAGCGAGACGACGTTGTTGACCCGTTCCTCGATCAGCAGGTTGGGGTCCTCGAATGGATACTGGGTCTGCGCGGAAACCTGCAGGGTGAGAGCGAAGAAAAGACACACTCCCGACAACAAGTACGGTTTCAGTTTCATGGGGGCACCTCATCCAGGGTCTTGATTCTCATCGTTGTGAAGCCTGCACGGCGGCACGCAAGGCCGCGGGTTGCGAAAGGAGTTCGATCACATTTGACGACAAATCCGGTGAGCTGGCCTTGAGCGTGACTTCGCCCGACTGTTGAGCGGACTGCACAATCACTTGCGCCAGGCCGTTGAAGACACTGCGTTTCCAGTCCCCGGCTGGAGTTACGATCCGGACTGTGTCGCGACCCGCTTCGGACCGAGTTCGTCCGCCACGCTGCGGACCTCCCTCGCCGACCGTGGCCACGACAGCGACGATGTTTCTGCCGGGCCGCAGGAGTTCCCGCCCCAAGTTCAGTTCGTGGTCGCTGTTAGTGCGGGGCAGACGAGTGGCAATGGACTGACCGTTGACATAGACCGACTGCTCCGGGCCGAACCTGCTCAGCAGCAAGGTCAAAGTCGCGTTGTCGCTGCCTTGCGGCATCTCAAAGCTGCCTCGGTAGACCCGGGCCTGTGCTTTCTCCGTCGTGGCGAAACCGCCTCTGCGTCCGCCTCCCCTTCTGTCAAAGGCGGGCTGCCAGGTGGAGTCATCGAAATCCAGGGCGACCTCCGGACGGTTCTCCAGACTGTCCACCGCCAGGACCCGCCAATTCTCGACGGCCACGGACTCGACCTTGTCCGCGTAACGATCCGGCTCCTGGCACGAGGGATCGCCGTTGCCGACGCCAAGGATCCTGGCCGGCCCGGTGATCTCAAACGTAATCTCATTGCCAGCGGTCGGCACCAAACGCCCCTGTGCGTCGTTGACTTGGACCGTGATGACCGACACGTCTTCGCCATCGGCTTTGATCGTGGCGCGATGCGGCGTGAGTTGAATTACAGCCGGCGCCCCGGTGGTTTCGACTCCGGTGGTGAGGATTTCCTTCCCGCCCTTGTACCCGCGCGCCAGCAGTGTGCCGGGCGAGTACTTCACCGGCCACTCGAGGTGCGAGTTTTTCTTCATCGGCTTGCGCCCGAGGCTCTGTCCATTGAGGAACAGTTCGACTTCCTCGCAGTTACTGTAAACCCACACGCTGATCTCCTGGCCTTCCTTGCCAGGCCAGTTCCAGTGCGGGAAGACGTGCAGCACCGGCTCATCGGTCCACCATGATTTGAAGTAGTAAAAAGCGTCCTTGGCAAAACCGCACGTGTCCAGGATGCCGAACTGCGAATTGATCGCCGGCCAGCCAAAAGGGGTGGGCTCGCCGCGATAGTCGAAGCCGGTCCAGATAAACATGCCCGCCAGGAAGGGCCGCTCGGCGTAGTGGGGCCAGGCCTGCTCAATGCTCGAACCCCAGTTGGACGGGTCCCAGTCATAGGCACGCAGGTGGCATTTCTCCCGGTCGTCGAAGTAGATACCGCGAGTGTTGTGGATCGCGCATTCCTCAGTGCCGACGATGGGCTGGTCCGGACGCCGGGCGTGTCGCTGGTCGGTGGTCATGCCACTTTTGCCGAGGTTATCAATGTAATTCAAGCCCGCCACTTCGATGGCCTCAGATTTGCCCCTGCCCCAGCTGCCGCTGATCGCCACGGTGATCGGCCGCGTCGAATCAATCCGCTTGGCGAACGCCTGCATGGCAGCGGTGATGCGAGTGCCCACGTCGTTGCCTTCGATCCGCCATTCCTCGTTGCCGATGGACCACAGCACGACGCTGGGATGATTGCGGTCGCGGAGCATCATGCGTTTGAGATGGTCGAAATGGTACTCCGCCGCGCCCATCAAACGGTTCTCATCAATCACGACCATGCCCAGCCGATCGCAGGCATCGAGCAACTCAGGCGTGGGCGGATTATGCGAACTGCGATACGCATTGCAGCCGAATTCCTTCAATTCAGCGATCCGGAATTCCTGGAGCGCGTCGGGAATCGCCACGCCGACGCCTGCATGGTCCTGGTGATTGTCTGTGCCTTTAAGCTTGACGTATTTTCCGTTGAGGAAGAACCCTTCGTTGGGATCGAAGCGAATCGAGCGAATGCCAAACGGCGTTTCGTACTGGTCAACGACTTCCCCGCCCGCGCGAATCGTCGTGACGAGCGTGTGCATTTGCGGCGTCTCGATGGACCAGAGCTTCGGATTGGCGACGGCCATGACGTTGGTGAAATCGCCGTTGTCGCCTGCCGCGAGGCTGAGTTGTTTCGATTGCGCGGTGGCGATTGTTTTGCCGTCGGCGTTCAGGATTGTTTGCTCGATGTCGAACGTGGCGGCGTTCGTTCCTTCGTTGATGACCGAGACGCGCCCCGTCACGTCGGCGGAGTTTTCCTTGATCTCAGAAGTGACGAACGTGCCGTGGCGCTCGACATGCAGTGGTGCCGTTTTGACGAGCCACACGTGCCGGTAAACTCCTGCCCCCTCGTAAAACCAGCCTTCCTCCAGCGACGCGTCCACGCGCACGGCGAGGACGTTGTTGCCACCGTAGTTCAGGAACTCGGTGAGGTTGTAAGCGAAATCACTGTAACCGCTCTCCTCAGTGCCGAGGTAGTGTCCGTTGATCCACACGATCGAATCGCGGAACACACCGTCGAACTCGACGCTGATGCGCTTGCCGAGGTCCGATGCCGGGATGGTGAACGACTTGCGATACCAGCCGATGCTCGTCTCCGGGAAATTGCGGCCGATGGTTTTGAAGCCGTGACTGCCGCTGCCACGGCTGTCGAACGGCACCTCCACGGCCCAGTCGTGCGGCAGATCGAGCATCCGCCAGGCGCCGTCGTCGAAATCGAGCGCTGCAGCACCGTCGCCGTTGCCTGTCTTGGGGAAATAGGACAACGCGGCGGTGGCATGATTGAAATCCTTGGCTTTGTCCGTGGGGTGGCCAAAGGCAAAGCGCCAGCCGAAGTCCATTAGCAGGCGCTCGCGGACGGCGAGGCCGGTGGCTGGTTGCAAGGATGGATCCGCACCTAACACTGGCATGGCCGCGAACAGGACAACGGCGGTAGCGGAGACAAAGCTGATCAGGGTTCGGTTTTTCATAGCTTCATCCACCTTATTCATTGAAAGATTACTTCTCAGCCGCAAACACACTGTAGCTGTGCGGCAACAAATACACGTTGAAGGACGCGCGTTGCCCGCCGCACGCCGGTTTCGACATGCTGATAATTTCACACAATGAGGCTGTTTGTCATACACAAATAACGTGAACCGGAGAGTCCATCGAGCCGCACTCCTAAACCCTTTTCCCAGCTTGTCTGGCATCACTCCTCGAACTTGACGGGGACAAGGACATCGAAACCAGCCCGCTCCAACTGTTCGGCGTTGCTGATCACTAAATCATTAAACTTGACGTTCTTGAACAATACCGGAGCGACGTTCTTCCCCGTGAGCATGCCGGGCCGAGTGGGCCTGGAGTAGAAGGTGCAGTTCTCGAAAACAAAGTTCGTCAATGGCTGTTCGCCACCGTCAATATAGATGTGTCCTCCGTCATTTTCAAACGTGCAGTTGACGAATCGGAAATCATCCAGGTTCGCGCCCCTGCTGAACCGGGTGCCTGAGGCATACCCTCGGCCCGTGAAGTACACAGGGGTCAATTGAATCCAGATGGCGTACTTATTGTGGTTGGCGACGAAGTGCACGTCCTCGAAACGCAGACCCTTGATAGGCGGGGCGCTGCCATAACCGATCGCGATGCCGGCTGTATAGGTGTAGTTGACAAATCCTTTGACCACGATGTCCTCGACGCCCGCCATGGTCCCGCCCGTCCCTCGACCGCCGCCGTAAAAGGCCCACGTGTCGTCCATCGTCATGGCGAACCCGTCTTCGATCCGGATGTGACGGCTGGTACGGAAGTCATAGGCGTCGTCGTGGTACTGCTGCTTTCGATTGACGACCTTGATGTTGCGCGTGGAGAAGTTCTCGCTGCCGAAGACGTTGATGGTCCAGTAGGCCGATCTCACGAGCAACAGGTCCTGGAAGAATACGTTGCGGCTGTTGTTGATGATGTAGCCCCGGATTCCGTTTCGAGGGTCTATCACTTTCCCACTGGAGTCTCTTGCATGTCCGTCCGATGTGTCGGGTTGGAAGTCATGCCACAACCATGGGTAGCCCTGCATGTCAATAGTGCCTCGCCCCATCAGGCCGGCATTCTCGACATCGTTGAAGATAATAAACGCTCTAAGCTGCCTTCCTCCCGCAGGCGTGGGTGCCGAAGTGTAATCCGCATCCTTGCGCGAGCCACGAATCAGGGCACCCGCGTCAACGTAAAGCTTGACGTTGCTCTTCATCAAGATTGTGCCCGTCAGGTAAACGCCGGCTGGAAAAAAGAGCACGCCGCCCCTGTCTCTGGCCGAGACGTCGCTGATGGCCTGGTTGATTTTCGCGGTTTCGAGGGTCTTGCCCGTATTGTCCACCTGGTAGTCCTGGATGTTGACCACGTTCGGATCGCCGAGCCTGGGAGGATTCTTCTCAGGTGGTTCGGCAAACAGCATCAATCCGGTGCCATAGAAGCTTGGGTGCTCGTTGAGAAACAAGACCA
>JAUYEE010000317.1 GCA_030691545.1 bacterium
TGGGAGCGATATCGTGCCCGGCGTAGTCTTCACGTTAAACAGCGCGGTCTCCTATACGCTCTGCGGCAGGCTCAGAGAGAATGACACGCCGCTCCCTTCCCCCGTCCATTCACCATCCTTGTCGTACCCATGCGGTCGGAAGAGACTGTTCATAGCACTGATGGTCCCGTAGTTCAGTTTGAACCCCATGTTCGAGGCCAATGTAACACCGCCCAACACAAGCACCAAGGCAAACAGTGCGACTCCCGAAATCGGGACTGACTTGCAGCTCCTTATAGAGCGAATCAAAGCCCTCATAACCTTGACCTCCCGTTCCTGATTTCCAAACTGTTGAGGCCTTGCGGCCCCGTTAATCAAGTCATAGCCCAAATCCGATTGTTGATTGAGACTACACAGAAACTCGAGGAGCAAGAGGCGGGCCTACCGGCAACATTCTATCTAACTCGCCCCCTGTCAAGAGAATACGCCGCGAGATTGTCCTCACGGCCCAGGTCGTCAGATTTCAGCGATGTTGACTTCCGGCAACAAGAGATAGCGAAGCGACTTCCGCTTACTTCCTGGCCCTTTTGCCGGATAAGTGCGCACTCGCCCAGAAGTGGCAAGAACGCTTTTAAACTCGACCCACCTGGCGTTTTTGGCATAGGGCGCGACGTTTCAAGCATTGCAAGAGAAACGAGCCATCCGAGAAGGTGATTCTCTGCAAACGGAGACTTGGAAATCTTCGTCGAGTACAGCGAAGGAGTGCTTACAAGAAGTCAATCATCGCCGAGCCTGCGGCATGCTTCAAGGGGTCAAGGCTTGAGTCCGAGGATGCGGTCCAGCGAATCGGCAGTCTGGTGGATCAACGCCTCCGGATAGTGCGCGTACGGGCGGAAATACTCGAAGGTCAGGTAGCCACGATAGCCGGTGGCCTCGAACCCGTCCATCACCGCCGCTCGGTTGGTCGTGCCGTCGAGCAGCGGCCGGAATGCTTTCAGCGAGTAGTCCGTGCACCTCTTGTTGAACTCCTTGAGATGCACGTTCTGGATGCGTTTGCCGAGAATCGGCGCCCAGTGCTCGGCGTGCTGGAACATTGCGATGTTGCCCGTGTCGAAGTGAACGCGTACGTGCGGGCTCTGAATGCTGTCCACAAAGGCGTTCTGTTGAGATTTCCCGTCGCCATGCGACCATTCAGGCTATCTTGTTTTGTCTGAATGTCTTGCTATGAATACATAACAGAATAGACATGGCCCCTGTGCGTCATTCCACTGTCATTTTGCGGCACCGAAGAAAGCGCGCCATGGGACATACTGGATGGCCGGAGCAGCCACCCGCCCGATTCGGGGCTGTTTCGACCAGGCATGACCGCTACCGGGATCTCTGGTAGGCGATCAACGCGGAGCCTGGCCGATCCGCGATGTTGATACGCAAACCGTCCCCCATCAACTTCTCGCCGGTCAGCTTCTCCGTCTTGCCGGTATCCAGGTTCTCCACCGCATAGCCGGTTTTAGGGTCCAATCCTTGCAGTTTGAAAACCCGTGAATCCTCCGCACAGTCATCGCGCCGGAACGCTTCCACCATCCCCTCGCCCTTCTCCGGGAGGTCGAACTGCCAGGCTATCCAGGCGTTCTTCTCTAAGCTGTACGGCGTGAGAGGATAGTAGTCGCCCATCATGCACTTGCTCAGATGCCGCCACTCTTTCACCATCCGCCGCATCAGGTCCCAGTCACAGCCTTCCTTCCGGACGTCCCACGCTATGCCGTAAATCGGCGCCATCGTGCTTCGGTTCTCATAGGCGCCTTTCATGTACAGCCCGGTGCCGTTGATCGGAACCCACATCGAGAGACCATAGGTGTGGCCCTGATTGCCGACCGGGTCCATTGTGTAGTCGCTTCGCAATATGGGAACGGAACGCCGCAATGTTTCGAGGTTGTTACGGCGGCCGCCGGAGGCGCATGTGTCAATGAGCAAGTTTGGGTGCCTGCGCCGCAGCTCGTCCCAATACGCATAATAGCCTTCGACGTGCCGGATCTCCGTGATGCCCTGCCGGTCTTCGGTGTCGTTGCCTCGCCAATAGGGCAGCGGATCCATGTTGAAGTCCTGCCGGTACACGTCAACACCCTGGGTTGTGATCAGGTTGTCGAAGTGTTCGATGACCCATTTGCGGCATTCGGGATCTCCCAGCTTCAGGAGCCCGCCTTCGGCGCCGCCATAGATCCACTCCGGATGGTTCTGGGCAAGCCAGGTTCCCCGGGTGACTCGCTCCGGCTCAAACCAAAGGATGAACTTGATGTTCTTGGAGTGCAAGTGGTCACTCATCGCCTTCAGGCCGCCGGGGAAGCGGTCCGTGTCCGGCTCCCAGTTGCCGACCTGCGGCCAGCCGACGGCTGGATCGCACGGATACCAGCCGGCATCCATGTCCCAGTACTCCACGCCGATGCGTTCGGCCGCGAAGCGGTCAATGAAGAGTTTTTCCGCTTCCAGGTTGGACCGAAGACCATCGAAGAAGCCGTTGCTGCACATGTACAGCATGGGCGACGGCATCACGCCTTTGATGTGAGGTATGTTGTGCGCGAACATCCATCGGCGCCAAACGTTCTGCGCGCGGATCCAATCGCCATCGTAGAACTGTAGCACAGCGAGAGGCGAGCCGACTTCCTCCCCCGGATGCAACGTGAAGTGCGTCAGTTCCTGTCCTCCGCGGACCCGGAGGGTCTTGCCGCTATCGCGATTGAACTCCGAGGACCACTGTCCGGCCCAACTCAACGCGACGATGACGCCGCCGCCGTCCATCTCGATATTGTAGTATGGATACGCGCCTGTCGTGGGACGCCCGCCGGCGCAGGCGAACTGCTTTGCGGCATCGGGCCCTATAGCTTCCACGTGAGGAGCATAGCTATCCTGGGTGCAGTTGTCGGCGGTGTGATAGTGAAGTTGGAACTCCGCGTTGGTCTTGCGCACGAAGCTTACATCCAGCGGCCGGACGTCGGAAATGACCGGCGTGGCGGCTTTGCCGGTGTTCTTGAAGAACAGCGTCCACTCGATAGTCGGGAAATCGTTATACTCAACCGCGCAGCAGGTGACGACCAGCCCCGTGGCCGGATCGGTATAGGTGACGACGCGTTCAGTCTTCGCGTTATCCAACTTGTGCGATCGGCTCTCGACTTTCCACGTCTTGAGGAATTCCGATGAGGGCCGGCCGCCATAGGTGAACGAAAACGGGGGATCGGCTAAAGGGGCCTTCCGTCCATCGCCAAATCGCTCCATAGCCCAATCGTGCGTGCGCGCAATCTCCGCCGACGCGGATTTTACCGCTCCCACCGGCGACGCAACCAGTTGCATCATTGCCGCCAATGTCAACATCAACTCCCAATGCAAACGCATGGTCCACCTCCCGCGCCGGAGACCTGGGGCGCCGTTCCTAACCGGCATCGTTTCCTTGTTCCCCGCCCCTCCTTCGACAACAGAGCCACCAACCGCTCCCATGCCGTTCTGGCTTGCGCATCGGTCGTCTTCTGGAGCTCCTCCGCCAGCGCTTCGCTCGCCGCCTTCGCCGCGACCGGATCGAACCCCCGCTTCTTATACCGCTTGTCCACCCACCAGTCGAACTCCATCCGCCACAGCTCCGAATATCGCTCGAGCGAGCTAAGCCACGGCAACCCTATCCGCCGAAGAATTCGGTTCACGATGGGGAAAAACATGATTAGGACCGTCGTAAGCGCCATCGTCGAAAAGAAATCGAAGCTCTTCGTCTGCGCTGGCGCCTGTGCCGCAGCCGCAGCCCTCTTAAGGCTCCCCGCCAGCCGCGGCTCCGCCTCCACAAATCCCCTGAATTCATCAAACGTCATGACTTTCCTCCTCTCTTCATCTCCTGCTGGATCTTCGCGATGACTTCCCGCGTCTTCTGAGCCTCCTTCGCGGCGCGGTCGGCAAAGCTTTTGTAGTTGGAGAGAGCAGCTTTGGCATAATCAAGGGCATCCTCGAAGCGGCCCGCATTCGCGAGGAGGAGCGCGACGTTAAACCGGGTCTGCGCGGCACCGTACAGGTTGCCCTGCGCCTCCTCGCACTGGATGGACTTTCGGTAATGCTCGAGGGCTCTGTCAACATCGCCAGCCAGGCTGTACATGACGCCGAGTCGGTTGTGCGTTGCCGCGAGGTCCCCCACGGCGTCGGCGGGGAGCGTCCTGAGCGCCTCCAGGTACAGTCCCATGGCAGCACTGAGGTGCCTGAGGAGTTCCGCTTCCCGTTTCCCAGCCTCCCGCGCCTCAACGAATCGTCCGTACGCCACCATGCCGAGCTGCGCGAGGCAGCGCCCCCTCCCGAGATTGTCTCCCTCGCTGCAAAGCCGCAGGCTGCGCCGAGACCAGGACTCCGCCCTGTCGAGGTCTCGCAACCCCGCGATATACACGTAGGCCTGGCCGAGGTGAAAGGCGCAGGCCGCTGCCGCGGTCGTATCGCCTATCCGTTCGCAGAAAGAGAGAGCCTCCTTGTACGCGGGAACGCACTCCTCAAGGCCCTGTTGGCGCTCGATGTCCCCAAGCCGCTGAAGAGATACCGCCAGCGACCGGATGGCATTCTGCTCCTCATCGCTTAACTTCCCCGGCGGCTTTCTCAGAGCCGATGCCGCGCGCTTTCGGTCCCAATCAACCACCGCGCGCTGGAGCCGCCCGGCGTCCTGCCATTCCCGCGCCTGCTCGGCGAGGCGCACCCCATACTCCATCACGATGCTCCATTCCTCCTCTCGCCCGGGGAATGGGCCCCCGCTCGCCGGGTCAACGAAATCCGGGACGATTTCCTCCACGAGCTTTCTCCACTCTGCCCGCCGTCCCGTTTGATCGTAGAGCGTGTTCAAGCCCTGCATGGCACTGATGACCGGACCCCACCATCCATGTCCCCGGGCCACCCGGCGGGCATGAAGGAGATTTGCCTCTTCGGCCGCCAGAGCGGCAATTACTTCTCGATCGCCATGCTCGTACCGGTAATCGTAAAAGTTCCCAAGCGAGCCTATCGCCTCCGCGTACGCGCTTATCGCAGCGGTCCGCCGGTCCGGAATTCCCGGCTCAGCGGCTGCAGGTGCGGGATAATATCTATTGAACAGGCTTTTTAAAAACCACGGAACTGCGGGATGGATTATGTAATAGCCGGCCCCGAGGGCGGTCAAAAGGCCGATCTCGGCTGCCCGGTCGAGGAGGGCAATTCCCTCTTCTCTCGTGAGGCCGCGCATCTCGGGCAGGCACCAATGCGCTTCTGGGTCGCCCATGAGCCCCAAAGCATTTACATCCACAAACCCCTGAAAAAGATGCAAAAGCGCCAGCTTCTTCCGTTCCTCCTCGTGGAACGCGTGCTCGAAACCGTAGCTCAGGGATGCCCCAAGCGATTTCGACCGCCCTTCGCTCGCTTCATCCTCGAACGCCGCCTCCCCCGCCCGCAATTTGGCGACGAATTCCTCTATCTCCTCTTTCTTTTTCAGCCCGTCCCTCAACGCCTGCCCCACCAGAACCGTAATCGTCAGCGGATTCCCCTGAGTGAACTCGAGGAGCGGTCTCCAATCCTCGACCTCCGCCAGGCTCCTTCCCCGTTTCTCCGCGAGGGCCCTGGCCATTTGGACCCTCTCCTGCATCGGCATCCGCGCAATCGTAATCCGAGCCGGCAGCTCGCCCAGCCAGTCCTTTTCCTCGCGCCGGGAGGTCAGCAAAAACTTCGCCTTTGTCCCCTGCGCATCTCTCAGGAAATCAACCAGCTCTTTTTGCTCGTCGTCGCTCCAATCCGACTTCGTCCCTTTCGGAAATCCCGCGACCGGCTCCACATTGTCCCAAATCCACAGGACGGGAACCTTCTCGAGCACCTCCAGGGCCAGGCGGCGCATCTCTTCGGTTTCCGTGATTGCGAACCAATTCAGCCGCAGCCTGTCCGGAAGCCCCCCGAAAACCTCTCCGAAATGACCCAGAACGCTTCTAAGGGGCGTGTGATGCTGGAAAGTGCTGAACAAAACTGGCCCGCCGTTCAGACCCCCGGTCAGGGAGTACCATCGAGCGAACTCCGCCGCCGTCGCCGTCTTGCCGCTCCCGGCGAATCCGTGGAGAAGGACGATGCGCTGGCTATCAAAAGCGCGGTCGAGGGCAAGAAGCGTCTCGTCCCGACCGAAAAATCCCACGTCCGGCCTTTTCGGGAGAGTCGGGTCCAATCCCCTTGCCTCTCCCGCCGCCTTGCCTGCGCGGCTGATTCGAATTCCCTCCTGCCCACGCTTCTTCGGTGGCCTGGAAAAGAGCGCGATCGGCGCCGCCTCATAGACCACCGGCACGCACCAATCTCGCAGGGGCCGCGGGTCAAGAGCGATTTCTCGGAGTGGATCGTCCGCCAGTTGCTTTCGACCAAGCGTCGCGGCCTCCCCAAACGAATGCCCTTCCGTCAGAGAGGCGTACATGTCCACGACAAACCGGGCAGCCGTGACGACATAGACGTTGTACCGCATCGCCACAACCCCTGCGACGCCTGCATCCATAACCTCCTGAGCAAGCGAACCCAACGCCCTGACTCTCGCGTGCGGGTCTTCCTCGTCCGCCCCCGCAGCGGCAGGTGCTGGCCGCGCATCAGCATACGCAGACCGACAAGCGTTCAGCACAAGAACCGGAACGTCCGTCTCGACGAGGAGCTTCCCCAAGCCCGGCCCGTCCACCAACTGTATGTTCTCCTTCACCTTCGGGTTCTCAAAAACGAGATAGCCGTGCGCACCTTTCCGCGGACCGGAAAGCATCAGCGGCATCAGCTTCTTGAGCCATTCCGCCGCCGCGTTCGTTTCGGGTGTTTCAGCATACATTCCGTGCCCATCGAAATGCACGACGTGATAAGGCTCGCCCTTCGCCTTCGCCGCCCGCAGGGCGTTCCCGAGTTGCCGGAAGGTCGGCGGCCGAAGAACGTCGAGCCGGAAAAGCTCGCGTGCTTCCTCAGTCAGCCCCTCAATCAGCCGGCTCGCCACTGACCGAAAAGGCACGTCCTCTCGCCCGCCCGGCCGACAGATGACGAGAAGAATACGGATCGGACCGGATGTCGTCCTGGGGATGCGCGGAGCTTGCGCCGCTTCCGGCTGAGCACGCACGAAGGATTGGGCACGAAGAGCCAGCGGCTCATCCGTCTTCGGGTCGCGGAGCAGCTCCCACGGAATCGAGGTGGCTTCCTCGACGGACGTGATGATTTCGACGCGAGTGTCGTTCAGTCGCTCCCGAAGATTCGCCCAGAGGTCGCGGGCATCGTCACTGCAATGGAACACGATCTTGAACAGATTCGTCCCCACTTCGGCCATTCGCTCCTCGACGCGCGCCGCAATCGCAGGCGCCGGGTCCTGCGGGTACTGAAGATAGTCTTCGAGATACCACCGAAGCTTTTCGTGCTCCTGCGGGGTTAGCTGGAAATCAAACGGTCGCGTCCGGGCTGTCCGGCGCGCGAAATCGTCCCCCTCAAGGGCAATCTCAACCCAGAACTTACCCGTTTCTTCCCTTGTCTGAGTCAATCGCAGCCTGAGCATCCAGTTCCTCCTTATCTCGCGCCGGGCGCGGAAAGCGAGCCTCCCTCCGCTACGAGTCTATCACAAATCCTTGCCCTGCGAACGGAGCATATCGCCGGAAAACGAACGCGCTTCAACTCGCGCCAAGAGCGGGTCCTACGCCGCCGCAGCGAATCACCCCCGGACCGAGACCCGACATCTGTCGGCCTCGCGCTAAATCCGGCCAGGGAGCAAGCCTCAAAATGCTGGAAGCCGATGACCCGGGCGGTTCAGCACGTCGGCGTGCCGGGCTATCAATTTCCGACCGGGGTGATGTGGGACAGGGCCTTGGTCTTCGGACCGCTCATGTTTCGCGACCTTCAGGTGATCCAGCAGGAGATTGCGCCGCTGGGTAACCACCTGCTGCATGTGTCGTTCGGCTACGGCGAGCCGATGCGCCTGCGTGGAGCGTCGCCACTTGTACGTGGCCGCACCCCCTTTCTCCGACGAGGTTGCACCGAAGCACAAGTTGAAGTATCCTTTCCGCAAGACAAATGGTTTCTTCCCACCAACCGGAGGATGCTGCACATGATTCACTCTCATTTCGATGGACTCAATGGCAACCGTTTTTCCCGTGTGACGGAGAAGCGAAATCACCTTCTCCTGCGCTCGAATGGTCGTTCTGCAATATTTGTTGTCTCCTGGGTCTTTCTGTGTTCTCTCATGTGGGGAATCCTGAGCCCACGGAGCTTCGCCGTGCCGGATGTGATTCCCCGCCCGGAACATCCTCGCCCCGATTTTGAGAGAAAGGAGTGGGTGAATCTGAACGGATGGTGGGATTTTGATTTTGACCCTGAGCAGGTGGGAGAAAAGGAAACGTGGTTTATCGCGGGGCGGCGACAGTTTTCCCGGCGCATCCTCGTTCCTTTCCCCTGGGAAAGCAAACTGTCCGGAATCGGTGACGTGTCCTACAAGGGGGCAGGCTGGCATCAGAGGGAGATCAGCGTCCCCGCCTCTTGGAAAGGCAAGAGAGTCTTTCTGAAGTTTGGCGCCGTGGACTGGGAGGCGAAGGTGTGGGTCGGGTCCAAATTCGTCGGAGAGCATGCCGGCGGGTACACGCCCTTCCAGTTCGATGTCACTCACGCGGTTACTTTCGGCGGCAGGGACACGCTCACCGTCCGAGCCTTTGACGTGACCGATCCGAGTACTCCAACGGGCAAACAGACCGGCTGGTACACGCGAAGTTCCGGCATCTGGCAGACAGTGTATCTTGAGGCTGTCGGACGCTCGTACATCCGGCAAATCCGCATCACCCCCGATATTGATGGAGAAGCGGCGATCTTCGACCTCGTCGTATATAACGACAAAGGACAGGAGCATTTCGACCTCACCGTCGCTTCCACGGATAGCCAGTTTCGGCCGGTCCGCAGCAAGCCCCTCCTTTCGCCCGGAGACAACACGGTCGTAATCCGCGTCAAAATCCCCGAGCCAAAACTGTGGTCGCCGGACAGCCCGTTCCTGTACTCCGTCAAGGTTGCGCTGAGCGACGGAAGACAACTGGAGGACGAGGTGGAGACTTACTTCGGTATGCGCAGCGTTTCCACGGCGAAATACGATGACAAAGACTACGAGTACATCTATCTGAACGACCAGCCTATCTATCTCCTCGGCGCCCTCGACCAGTCGTTTAATCCCATGGGCATTTACACGTTTCCGAGCGATGAAGATGCCCGGGAGGACATAGCGAAGACAAAGGAGTTCGGGTTGAATTTCCTCCGCATTCACATCCTCGTCCCGGAGCCCCGGTTGGTTTACTGGGCGGATAGGCTCGGCGTTCTGCTGATGTGCGATATGCCCAATTTCTCCCGGTACGATGACGCGGCAAAGAAGAACTGGCAAATGACTCTCGTGGACGCCATCGCCAGAGACTTCAACCATCCCTCCATCTTCTCCTGGTGCCTGTTCAACGAAACGTGGGGTCTCCAGAAGCATGGCACACCGGAGGGCCAGAAGTGGGTCGCCGAAATGTACGAGTTAGCGAGATCGCTCGACCCGACTCGCCTTGTCGAGGACAACTCCGCCTGTAACTACGACCACGTGAAAACCGACATCAATAGCTGGCATTTCTACATCAACGACTACCAGCAGGCGAGGAACCACATCGCCGATTTTGTCGCCAAAGCTGTCCCCGGCTCCAGCCACAACTACATCGGGGATTACAAACAGGGAACAGAACCTATCATAAACAGCGAGTACGGCGGCATCAGCGCCGGCATGGGCGATAAGGATATTTCCTGGTGCTTGAAATACCTCACCAATGAGCTTCGCCTGCACGAGAAAGTCTGCGGTTACATCTACACGGAGCTTCAGGACATCGAGTGGGAACACAACGGACTGATGGACTACGACCGCAAACCCAAGGAGTACGGCTACTCCGACCTCTTCCCCGGTTTCACGGTGGCGAGCATCCATTCGCCGGATTTCATCGTGATTGACGCTCCGCCCTGTCCCACTCTCGCGCCGGAGAGTGAGTTCTCGGCGGACATCTATATGAGCCACTTCTCTCGCAAAAAGACCGGCGCTGGCGTGCTCAAATGGAAACTCGACGGGACCGATAGCTGGGGAGAGAAAAAGGAGTATGCCGCCGGCTCCAAGCCCATCAAATTCTCTCACTACTCGGTCACAAAGGTTGACGCCCTCACGGTGAAGATGCCGCCGCATCCGTCTGTGGCGACATTGGCTGTCTGGGTCGAGGACGGTGGAGGCAATATCCTCGCCAGAAACTACATCAATTTCGATGTGTACAAAGAGCCGCCGCTTCGCCGGGAGTTCCCGGACGAAAGAACGTGCATCCTCCGATTCGACCCGGGGGATTACATGGACTGCGCATGGTCCAGCGATTGGCCCGGGCAATATCCGGAGAAAGCATGCGGCCTCGGAAGCGGCAAGCTTCTCTATGAGCTGAACATTCCCGATGGCGTGGACACGGCATCCATTGAAAGCATCGAGCTTCTCTTTGAGGGCGCCGCGAGAGCCGGACTCGAAAAGGTGGACGCGCGGATGGCAGAGCTCCCATGGTCTCGAAGAAAGCCTGCCGACTGTCCCCAGACCGACAGCACCAAGTGGCCCACGGAAGTGACGGTTCTGGTGAACGGAGTTCCTGTGGAGAAAGTGCCTTACCCGGACGATCCCGCGGATGCCAGAGGTGTTCTCTCGCACGCGTGCGGCAAAGACCCCGGCTCCTATGGCTATCTGACCCGCTTAACAATGTCGGGTGATAAGTTAACCGAGATTCTGCAGAAAGCCGCCGAGCAGAAATCGCTTTCCCTGTCTTTCGAGGTCGCCCCCGATGCGGCTCGCAAAGGAGGTTTCGCTCTTTATGGGGACAGGATGGGGAGGTATTGCCTCGACCCGACAGTAGTCCTGAAAACATCGAAGCCGATTGACCTGACTGCGGCCCGCGCCTCAGAAAAGCCGGTTGTTGCTGTGGCAACGCTGGAAGCCGTCAAAACCGCCGACCGCGGCGGAGAGACGTGGCGGTTCTCGCTCACCAACCCCGGTGAGGGCTGGGAAAGACCCGATTTCGATGACAGCGACTGGCGGGAAGGCATGTCCGGTTTCGGACACGACCCTGGAAGCCTCCCGTCGGCTCAAGCCAGCAACATCCGCACGGACTGGTCCACTCCCGACATCTATCTGCGAAAAACCTTCGAAGTCAGTGACCCCGCTTCCCGGGGGCGCCTGACCTTCAGCCACGACGAGGACGCAGAGGTCTTCCTCAATGGGACGCTCGTTCTCTCACGCGAAGGCTACATCGCCGAGTATGAGGAAGCCCAGCTCTCCCCGGACCACCTGAAAAGCCTTCTCGCCGGGAAGAACGCCATCGCCGTCCACTGCCGCCAAACCGGCGGCGGCCAGTTCATAGACGTGGGCTTGACGCTTCGCGCCAAGACGGTACGATGACCTGCACGCTGCGAAATCGAGATAATCCCCAGGCGAAAGAGAGAACAAAACGCTATGCAGCCACCAGGAATCCCCACGAAAACGGAACACGTGTACTGGGACTACGACGAGGAAGCGGACGTCCTTTACATTAGCGTGGGCGAGCCGGTCAAGGCTGTGGGTCTGGACATCGGAGGGGGCGTCATCGTGCGATACAGCGAAGAGAGAGGGGAGATTGTCGGACTGACAATTATCGGCATCAGGGAAAGGAGCCTCCGCGCCCTGCGACAAGAGGGATGACCGCTTGATTACACCGTGCATCGTGCGTCCACACGGCGCCCCGCGTCGTGGAGGTGGCCGCTTGTCGCCGTGAAGAACATACTCGCCGCACGCTGCCGTCAACGCCGCAGGCGAAGGTTGATGGACGTGGGACAGGATCAACCACCCATGCACGGAAGCCGCGAGCAGCTCCCACACTCCCAGGCGGTTTCCTCATAAGGCAGGGTTTATCGGTGCCTCTCAGTTTGCGCTTCAACCCGCCCACCAGTCGAAGCATCAACCCGCGAGTAAACGGTCGGCAAAGGACACCGGCAAATTTGCGCTTGAAGACCAGAGCAAACGTTTGATATGTTGAGATTCACGAAAGTCCAGGAGACAGCCACCGAGAGGTCTTCTTCTACCCGAACACAGAAAGAACTCTATGAAATTATACGCACCCGAGAATGTCCGGACGGTCGCTCTTGTGGGACATGGCGGCTGCGGCAAGACCACGACGTGCGAGACAATCCTCCATTTCGCAAAAGCCACGGAACGGCTCGGCAATATCGAATCGGGCACGACGGTTTCCGATTACCTTCCCGAAGAAAAGGAAAGGCTCATCAGCATTGCTGCGTCTTCCCTGCACTTCGAGCGCGACGGGAATCTGTTTTTTCTCCTCGATACGCCCGGATACGCAGATTTCTTCGGAGAAGTCGTATGCTGTCTGAGGGCGTGCGACGCAGCCGTCCTCGTGGTGGATGCAGCGTCGGGGATTGAAGTCGGCACGGCCAAAGTGTGGGGGATTTTGAAAGAGCAAGCTATTCCGTATGCCATTTTCGTCAGCAAGCTTGATAAGGAGAACACCGATTTTCTCGCCGTGGCGAGTAACCTTGCCCAGGTCTTCGGGCCGGAATGTGTCCCGGTTCTTCTCCCCATCGGGAAGGAATCGTCTTTTTCCGGCGTCGCAAGTCTTCTCGACGGAAACGGCATGGACTCCCTCGAGGGGGAGGTGAAAGACAGGGCGACCTCCTTCAAAGATAGGGTCGTAGAGGTCGCAACGGAAGGAAATGATGCTCTGCTCGAGAAATACTTGGAGGGTCAAGAGCTGTCTCAAGCGGAAATCTGCGAGGGGCTGAAAGCCGCGGTGAAAGAACGCAGGCTCGTGCCGGTTCTGTGTGGGTCCGCCCAGAAGCAACTGGGCATCCGAGAGATGGTTCAAGCCCTGGAGGTGCTTCTTCCTTCGCCCGCTAATCGCGGACCCGTTGCCTCTGAGGACGGGCAACAGCAGAGGCTGCCGGACGCCAATGCTCCCCTCAGCGCCCTTGTATTCAAGACGGTCACCGACCCCTATGTGGGGCAGTTGACGTATTTCCGCATCTTCTCCGGCACTCTGCGTACAAATGGCGAGGTTTTCAACGCCTCCAAGAAGCAGAAAGAGAAATGTGCACACGTTTACGTCCTCCAGGGCGAAACCCAAACCGAGGTGGAAGCGGCTGGGCCCGGGTACGTGGCCGCCGTGGCGAAACTGAAGAGCACCTCCGTCGGGGACAGCTTGAGTTCACCTTCGGAGCCGATTCTGTTCCGGGGAATCGCGGTGCCAAAGCCCGTGGTCTCCATGGCGGTTCATCCCAAGGCACGCGGCGACGAGGAAAAAGTCAGCACCGGCCTGGCCAAGTTGGCCGAGGAGGACCCGACCTTCCGTGTGATCCGCAACGCCGAAACCAAGGAGTTAGTCGTCGAGGGAATGGGCGACGTCCACCTCGACGTGATGATGTCTCGTCTAAAAAACAAGTTCAAGGTCGAGGTGGACCTCTTCACACCGAAGGTGGCCTACAAAGAGACAGTCACCGCCGTAGGCGAGGGGCACGAGAAGCACAAGAAGCAGACCGGCGGGCGAGGGCAATATGGGGAGGTGTTCCTCCGAGTGGAGCCGAAAGGGCGGGGAGAAGGCTACGAGTTCGCCAACGAGCTCAAGGGCGGAGTCATCCCAACGAACTTTGTCCCGGCGGTGGAGAAAGGCATCAACGCCGCCCTGGAAGAAGGCGTTCTGGCGGGGTATCCTGTTGTGGACGTGAGAGCGGCAGTTTACTTCGGTTCGTTCCACCCAGTGGACTCGTCGGAAATCGCCTTCAAGATTGCGGCGTCCAAGGCGTTCAAAGATGGCATGAGCAAAGCCAGGCCGGTCTTGCTGGAGCCTATCATGAACGTAACGGTAACCGTCTTACCGGAGTTCATGGGCGACATCACGGGTGACCTGAACGGAAAGCGCGGGAGAATCTTAGGAATGGACCAAATGGGCAACATGCAGATCATCCGCGCGCAGGTGCCCCAGGGGGAGATGTTCAAGTATTCGAGCGAGCTACGCTCCCGGACAGGAGGGCGAGGAAGTTTTGAAATGGAATTCTCGCACTACGAAGAGGTTCCGGCTCAGACTGCCCAGAGGATTATCCAGGACGCGAAGAAGAAACCAGACGAACAGTAAGGTAAAACGCGAAAGCTTGCCTGCGCGCGGATTCCCACCGGCGCCAAGGTTTCCGAATGCTCCGGAATGGCATGATCCGCCGCAGCGGCTGTCCCGGTCTGGGATCGCTCTGCCAGACCATAAACGCGAAAGGTGGTGAGGGTAGTATGTCAGGGCATTCAAAGTGGGCAAGTATCAAGCACAAGAAAGCCGCCCTGGACGCGAAGCGAGGGAAGGTCTTCAGCAAACTGGTCAAGGAGATCATTGTCGCGGCGAGGAACGGCGGCGCCAACCCCGAAACCAATTCTCAGTTGAGGGCGGCGATTGATTCAGCGAAAGCCGCGAATATGCCCTCGGCCAACATCGAGAAGGCCGTCAAGCGAGGGAGCGGTGAGTTGGAAGGTGTTCACTACGAGGAGGTCACGTACGATGCCTACGGTCCCGGCGGCGCCGCTATCCTCGTTCAGATTCTCACCGACAACAAGAACCGCACCGCCTCGGAGATGAGGAGCATCTTTTCCAAGAAGGGCGGGAGCATTGCCGGCGTGGGCGCGGTATCGTGGATCTTCCATAAAAAAGGAATCGTCCGCATCGCCCGCCACAAGGCGGATGAGGACGAACTTTTTCTCCTGGCGACGGAAGCCGGCGCCGAAGACTTCCGAACGGAGAGCGATGCGTACGAACTCGTCTTCTCCCCGGAGGACTTCGAGAAGGCCAAACAGCAGCTTCAGACCAAAGGAATTGAGTTGGACATGGCCTCAGTCACCTTCGTCCCGAAAAACACCGTCAGGGTCGAAGGCAAAGAAGCTCAGCAGCTCCTTGGCCTGGTCGAGGAACTCGAGGAGCACGACGACGTTCAAAGCGTTTACTCCAACTTCGATATCCCCGACGAGATTCTTGCCCAATCGGCGTGACCGCGTCCCCAGGACACTGACTCTCCGAAGAGAAGGTCCTGAGGGTGGAAACCACCCCGAAAAGCGGGGAGGTGTCCTTCCGTGAAAGTCATTGGCGTGGACCCAGGCAGCCGGGTCACCGGGTACGGCATCATCGAGTTCCAGGACGCTGGGATCGTCGCGCTCGACCATGGCTGCATCAAGCCACCCCCGAGCGCTCCCCTCTCCAAACGTTACACCATCATCTTTGACGCTCTTCAGGAGCTTATCGCACGATATGCCCCGGACCACATGGCCGTCGAAGCCCCTTTCTACTGCAAGAACGTTTCCTCCGCCTTCAAGCTGAGTCAGGTTCGAGGGGTCATTCTGTTGGCGGGGGCCAAGGCTCATGTGGAGGTTTACGAGTACTCGCCTCGCAGAGTCAAACAGGCCGTCGTCGGCAGGGGGGCCGCCGCCAAGCGCCAAATTCAGGCGATGGTGTCGCAGATTCTCTCCCTCGAGGCGCCTGTCGCGTCCGAAGACGCTGGCGATGCGCTCGCGGTCGCGATTTGCCATGTCCATTCGCTTACCGGCGCTCACAGTTCTGGGCGAAGAACATAGTTCTCGACAGAAGCGGCTCACGCCGACGGAGTCCGGCGGGAGTGAGAATGCGGATGGGTGTGTTGGGGCGCTGCTTTGCAGTTACCCCAGCGCAAAAAACCGGCCCGTGCATAAGCTGCACGGGCCGGAAGTGTTCCATCTTGCCCCAGCCTTGCTGACCAGCTCTATGAATCTTTCACCTACCCAAATGGGAAGGGCTTTTCCCTTGCCACGACTTAACGAGACTTAAGGAATTGGAGAGCACCGGGGCAGGACGCTGAGGAAACGACTACTTACCCTCTTTCTTTTCCGGCTCCTCCGCGGCCTCTCCCTTTTTCTCTTCCGACTTTGCCTCTTCCGCCGCCATTTCCTCTTCCTCTTTCTTGGCGGCCATCTTGTCGCGCGCCTGACTTATGCCCAGTGCCAGTGCGGCAAGCCCTGACAGAAGGAAAATGGGTGGTAGAGACCCCTTCAATACACCAACAAAACTGGGAAACCAGAAAATCAGGCCCAGCACGCCCAGCACGATGAAAACGATGCCCACTACGAGAGCAATCATAACCGTCCTCCTTTCAGACCTCTTGACCTGAGTTCACTATGTCGCGCCCGCTGACACATGGCGTCCCGGCGCATGAGGCAACCGGCACCACACTCCTGCGCCAACTACGGAACGACGTGTCTGGGGCTCCCCACTCCGCGCGGGAAGGACGCAACTTCACCGTCCATTCGCTCGAACTGTACACGTCACCGGGTTTCAGTTCCCCAAATAATAAGAGAGCCTCTGTCGTCTTGTCAAATGCTTTTGATATTTTTTTCGGGCGGCCCCCCCCCATGCCAATTCCCCGGTCTTGTCCGGCTGCCAGCGGAGAGCCGTCTCTCAGCCAACCAGCCGCGACCCTTTCCGTGACCTCTGCTCGCATGCGTCCGTTTGCGGGGCGCGCAAAACCGACCCGCGCCTTTGCCCCACGCCGGGTCTTACCCATTTCCCTGTCATTGTTCGGCTTCGCGGGCGACCGGAGAATCCCCCGCCCACAGCCCATACGGGGGCGTTCCCTGCGACGTTTCTTCACTTACCGCTTGCATTGTTCCTCTTTGCTTGGTATCATGTCCACCGCGTCGGAAGCGGGTGGGGTGCGTCCTAACGCGGTGAGCCCCGGGACGCCTGGACTCACAACTCCGCCCACGAAACCGACCGCAGAATTATTTCTTGGTGCGACAGCCTATGTCTCACCTGCTTTGGTAGAAAGGGCATTCAGAAAGGGGGGTGTTATGTTTGCATCCCGTCCGCCCATACGAAGAATCTTCGAGATTCATTCTGCCATCACGGCGGGAACGCATCCGAACACGGCGACGCTCGCCTCGCGTTTCGAGGTGCACCGCCGAACGATTTCACGAGACATCGAGTACATGCGCGATCAACTCCGCGCCCCTATCGAATACAACCCGGCACGCCGCGGATTCTATTACGCCGAGCCAAACTACTCGCTCCCGATCATCCAGATGACCCAGGGGGAGGTGTTCGCTCTCTTTCTCGCAGAGAAGGTCTTGCAACAGTACAGGGGAACGCCTTACGAGGGACTCCTGAAATCCGCATTTGCCAAGTTGGTGAGAAACCTGCCGGACGAAATCAGTGTGGACCTCCAGGAAGCAGTGCACGCCTTCTCCTTTGACCTGCGGATGACTCCGCCCTTCGATCCCGAGATTTTCAATGCTCTCGTGGAAGCCGTCCGCAAGAAGGCGCAGGTTCGCATCAACTATCGGAGTCCGTGGAGCCGAGCGTCCAGCGAGCGGGTTGTTGACCCCTACCACCTGGCGAACGTCGGCGGGAGATGGTATCTCGTCGGCTTCTGCCACATGCGCAACGAACTGAGGATGTTCACGCCGAGCCGTATTCGCCACATCGAGCTCACGGGAGATTCCTTCGAGCGCCCGAAGGATTTCGACCCGGGGAAGTTCTTTGAGTCGTCCTTTGGCGTGATGACTGGAGCTCGGCTGCATCACGTCAAACTGAAGTTCAATCCGAAAGTCGCCGGATTCATCCGAGAAACAACCTGGCACCCGTCCCAGAAGGCCCGGGACCTTCCTGATGGAGGGATTATCCTGACGATGCGGCTTTCAGACCTAAAAGAGGTCAAGCGATGGGCTCTAAGCTGGGGTGAAAATGTCGAGGTGCTCGGACCCGCGCCGCTTCGTGAGGGAGTTCGCCGGACATTGGCCTCTCTCCGAGGACTGTACGGGACCCCCGAATCCGGCGACCAGGCAGAGGAGTGAGGATGGACGCGAAAGCTCGTGTGCAACAGACAGAATTTGACCTCAGCACGGTCCGGCGGAGAGGCTCGCAGCGGTCCATTCTTACCCGATCTCCGATTCTGCATTTTAGATGCCGGACTGGTCTGACTCTTCTTCCTACCCTGCTTTGTGCCTTCGTGTCTTTGTGGTCATTCCGTCCGGCCAGGCTACACGCCTGTTCGTTCCTTCGTCCCCGAGAAGCTTGCGTGAGGCTTCCATGAAAACAGAGTTTTACGCGAAAACCGACCAGACCTACCAGGAACATATAGAAGCCGTGTACAGGGCCTGGGGCGACCTCCTTGAAGAAAGAATGGAGTTGCTTCGCAGGCTCTCTGCCCAATTCGGCTTCGACCTGGAGAGGTTCCTGAAGGGGTCTCTCCTATCGGTGGCCCTCCACGACATCGGGAAGATGTCCATCGCCTTCCAGGAGATGCTCCACGCGAAACGCGGGGGGCGAGACTTCGACTTTAGCAAGGGCTGCCGACACGAATTGCTATCCTTCGAGTGCGCGGCGCGGGCCTGGGAGCTGCTCAATGCTCAGACGCCCCTGTCGCATGTTCCTCTCGAGCCTCTCGCTGTCGCCGCCAACCACCGGCCGATTGACTCAGACCTCAGCTTCTTTGAGAAAGAGCCTGCCTCGCCGTCACCGGCGATTTCCAAGTCCGGCTGGGAACAAGCTCTCACCCTTGCCGCGGACCTTTTCCGGTGCCGTGGCTGGGAACTGCCCCATATCGAACCCGATACAGATTTTCCCAATCCGCGGCTTTCATTGCAGTGCCTCGTAACGATCGAAGGCTCGTTGCGTGAGCTTCTACAACGAGATGACCCCGTCCGTGTCAGAACCCTCTACGTTCTTCTCAAGGGAATTCTGCAACACGCCGACTGGCATGCCTCGGGGAAAGCCGTACGCTATTCCCCTTTCCATGGCGGCGAGCGCGAGGTCGTCGCGGAAATTGAAGCCGCGTGCCGGACACAGGGCAGGCGCTTCCAGGGGCTGTTTGCTTTCCAGAAAGCGCTTGCCGATACGTCGGGTAACGCCCTCGCCATCGCGCCAACGGGAAGCGGCAAGACCGAGGCGGCTCTCATGTGGGCGATCCGCAACGCGAGGGAGCTTGGACACGCCAGGATCATCTACCTTGTGCCGACTCTCGCCTCCGCGAACGCCTTGTGGGAGAGGTTTGCCAGCATACTTGGGGGAGAACGTGTTGCGCTGAGTCAGTCTGCCGCCGATGTCCTTTCGCTGGGCCACGAAGAGGAGTGCGAGGCGGACCAGTGGGAGGCCCGGCGGGACATCCTCCTTCCTGGGGCTTTCGCGCGTCCAGTGACCGTGGCGACTCTCGACCAGTTTCTCATGAGCGGCAGTAACCGGGGGCAGTGGGCCGTGAAAGAGCTAAATATTGCCAACTCGGCTGTCGTTCTCGACGAGGTGCATGCCTATGACCCCTGGACCCTCGGACTGATTGTCGCGTCCATCCGGCGCTTCAGCCAGCTTGGCACGCGATTCCTCGTTGCGAGCGCGAATCTCCCGAAGAACCTCGTCGAAGTCCTTTCCCGCGAACTCCGCACCGATGCACTCGTTCGGGAAGAGTCTCTCCTCAGCGCCTGTCGAAGCGCGTGGCACGTCTGCGACAGCGAAGTGGACGAGGGCGCCGAGATCATCCGCACCGCTGTTTCCCAGGGAAGAAAAGTTCTGGTTGTCGCCAATAGCGTCCCGCAATGTCAGAAACTCACCCGGCTTCTTGCCCCGCTGAAACCGGTGTGCTACCACAGCCGTTTTATCCTCCGCGATCGCAGAAAGATAGAACAACTTCTGCCCGGCGCCGCCCTGGTGATTGCCACCCAGGCCCTCGAGGCCTCCCTGGAGCTTGATTTCGACTGGCTATTGACGGAATGCGCCCCGCCAGACGCACTGGCTCAGCGAGCCGGAAGAGCCAACCGATACCGCGATGAGCACCGCGGCAGCAAGGTATTCCTCTTCCGCCCCGCGGAGAGATCAAACACCGTTTACAGCCCGGTGAACGCCCCGTGGCTTCTCGACCGCTGCCACGCAGCCTTCGCCTCTGCACCCTCCGCCCTCACTGAAGGACAGCTCGCTGAGATCGTGGATTCAGTTTACGCAGGCTACGACCTTGAGGGTGATGACGACTTCCGTGACGCGATAACCCGACACCATCGTTGCCAGAGAAACAACCTGATGCTCCTCGATAACGTGCGCGACGACGAAGAGGTCAGTCGCCGCGGCCGCTATGAGTTTCTTGATGCGATCCCGTCATGTTTTCGGGATGAGGTCCTCTCCCTGCCGCCGAAAAGGCGACTCGATTACACAATCAAGCTCCCTCTCGCGTTTGTCCTGCGGCGCCGAACCCCGCCTGGGCGGGGCATGACCTTCTGCGACGTCGAGTACGACCCCCATCTCGGCGCCCTGCTGCCTGGGGAGCAGGATGAGCCGAGAATGCTCTTGTAACCAATACGTAACACTCCCCACGCCATGCTTTCACGCCTTCGTGATCTTCGTGCTCTTCGTAGTCAGACCGGGGCGTATATTCACCACGAAGGGCATGAAGGTCAGCCGCCTCACCTTCCCTGGCCGGTGCCGTCGCGGACGACCGTAGCGCGCGGCAACGTCCTGAAGCGACTCCCACGGTTGTGTGCGAGGGCGGGCAGGCAGGACATCCATACACAGAAGGTGCAGAAAGGCACGCTCACCGAAAACCTCCTTTCCCCTCCAAGCCCTGAACGACTGATTTGTACTTCTCGTGGATCATCTTTCGGTCAAACTCCCAGAACTCGGCAAGCATGGCTTGCTCTTCTTCGTCCGAGAGGTACGCGCAGGAGGCAGGGAAGAAGACCTCGTCCTCTTTCTGAATATGCTTCGGGTAGAGATCCGCGAGTGTGCGCAGGTGTGACTTGACGGCTGCAATGGCTGCGGACTCACCGTTGCGGCATCTTGCGTTTGCCGCGACCAAGGCTTTGGTGGTCTTGCGCGCAAGGACATGCTCCTCAATCAGTTCTTTCATGAAACGGCGGTCCGTATCGGAAAGGGATTTTTTATCTAAGTCTCTGAAAAGGATGTTTTCCTCTTTTCCGTGGTGAGTGCGGTCGGCATAGACCGTAATGAAGTCCACCGCGGTGTCAACGAAGAACGGGGCGATCATCGTAAGCGCCCGGCCAACCCATGTTCCCTGTGAGAACGATGTGAGCCATACTCCTCGGCAGATAGAGCGTATGTGTGGTATGGAGACAGAACGCATCGAGGAGGATGAAAATGCAGGGACAGGAGAAGCGGCGGGACG
>JAUYEE010000321.1 GCA_030691545.1 bacterium
TCGCTCGGCTCCGCCTCAACTCGGGATGCCAAGAGCTTTCTTTGTAGGCAGCTACGCACCATCGGCACGGCGCGCTCGGTTCCGCACTTGGAAAAGCTGCTCACCGATCCGGAGCTGTCGCACATGGCGAGATACGCTCTCGGTCGTATCGAGGACCAAGCGGCGGCTGCCGCACTCCATCGAGCTTTGGGCAAAACGTCGGGGAATCTGCAGATCGGAATTGTCAACACGCTCGGAGAGCGGCGATACCGAGAAGCTCTGCGGGATTTAGCGAAGCTGCTTAGCTCACCGGATTCGGGAGTCGCCGAAGCCGCCGCGACAGCGCTCGGGCGAATCGGCGGTATTGAGGCCGTGAGGGCACTGGAACCTGCACGAGCCCGAGCATCCGGGACTCTCAGCAAGCACATTGACAACGCCCTGCTCGTCGCTGCCGAGCAACTGGTTATGGAGAACCAGAAGGTCATAGCCGCTCAAATATATCGGAAGTTTTACAGCCTCAGCCCTCAGAAGCACTTCCGACTTGCGGGTCTGCGGGGCATGGCGGCCGTGGGAGGCGAGATGGCGGCGCCCATTCTCATCGAGTGCTTGAAGGCATCCGACCCAGAACTGCGGCGCACAGCCATCGGTCTAACAACGATGGCGAAGGGCGAAAACGTGACGAGCGCCCTTGCGGGCGTTTTGCCATCTCTGCCGCCCGAGGACCAGGAGCTGCTCATCCGCTCTCTGGGCGAGCGAGACGATCCCGCGGCGGTTCAAGCAGTGGCGGCTGCGACCAGGAGCGAGCACCCATCGGTGCGCGTGGCAGCGCTTGAGGCTCTCGGAGACATGGGGGATAGCACCGTTGTGCCGGTGCTCGTCCAGGCGGCCGCGGCGTCTGAAGGCAACGAGAAGTCAGTGGCTCGCGCGAGCTTGGTGCGCCTCCGGGGGGACAACGTTGACACGGCCCTTGTGCGGTCGCTCAATTCCGGCGACGCGAACGTTCGGGTCGAGCTTATTCACGCTCTGGCGGGCCGCAAGGCAAAACAGGCTTTCAGCGAGCTAGCGAAGTTAGCCTGGGACAACGACGAGACCGTGCGCCGTGAGGCCGTCCGAGCGCTCGGCACACTGGCGGGCGAATTCGAACTCGGCGCCCTCGTGGCGCTTGCCCTGAGGCCAAAAGACGCGACGGACCGCCCCGTCATCGAGGAGGCTATCGAAGCGGTCTTCAAGCGAGTTGAGGGGAAAAAGGGCAAAGTTACGCCGTTGCTTATCGCGCTCGCCAGCGCGCCCACGGATGCCAAACCGATGCTCCTGCGGCTGCTTGGCAAGGCCGCCACTCCGGAGGCTCTCAAGGCCATCTATGCTACCCTCAAGGACCCAAGCGAAGCCGTTCGTGAGGCGGCTTTACGTTCCCTCGCCGCGTGGCCCGACGCGAGTCCTGCGGAGACTCTCCTCGCTCTCGCGCGCACGTCTTCAGACGAAGCGCACAAGGTGCTGGCCTTGCAAGGGTATGTGCGAATGGCGGGTATCTCGAAAGATCCCACGGCCATGTATGCTCGGGCAATGCAATTGGCCGAGCGATTGGAGGAAAAGAAACTCGTCCTCGCTGGTCTGGGGAGCGCCAGTTCGGCGCAAGCCCTCGCCATCGTTGAATCCTACCTGAAGGACGAGCAACTCCGAACCGACGCAGCGACGGCGGCCGTCCAGATCGCGAGTCGCCTTCGGCAGGAAGACGCGGCGCGTGCAAGGGCAGCCCTGGAGAGCGTGCTCTCGGCGGTTGATGACCCGCGCATTCGGAAACAGGCGCAGGATGTCATCAATGAGATGGAGCAGTACGAGGGCTACATCCTCACATGGCAGGGTTCGGGTCCCTACACGGAGAAAAACAAGGAAAGCCGCGACATTTTCGAGATGACGTTCCCGCCGGAGACCCCCAGCGCGGAAGGCGTGAAATGGAGTCCTCTCACACAGGGCATTGGCTCCTGGGACATCAATCTGGAAGCCTCGTTTGGCTCGAGGGATCACTGTGCCGCGTATCTACGGACGCGCATCTGGTCGCCGGAAGAGCAGGATGCGCGGCTGGAGTTGGGCAGCGACGACGCCATCAAGGCGTGGCTCAACGGCAAACTCGTCCACGCAAACTACACGAACCGCGGGGTGACACCTCGACAGGACCTCGTGAACGTGAGGCTCCACAAGGGCTGGAACGAACTTCTCTTGAAGGTCGTTGACCACGAAGGCGGCTGGGGGTTCTGCTGCCGTGTCCGCAAGCCCGATGGGAGCGCTCTCGAAGAACTGAAGGTCGAAGCGAAATAACAGAGGACGAATGTCATCTGACGCATAGGAGATTTGGTTATGGCAAGACACCACTGCATGACACGACGCGATTTCCTGCGGAGGGGAGCAGTCGCTGCGATTGCTGCTCCGCTGCTAATCAATTCGAGAGCGTTCGGCGCAAACGACCGAATTACGATGGGCGGCATTGGCATGGGCGGACGAGGCCGGAGCGATTTAGGAGACTTTCTTGGTTTCCCGGAGGTGCAGGTACTGGCAGTCTGTGATGTCGTCGCCAGCGCTCTGAATGTCGCCAAGGCCATGGTGGACCGGCGTTACGGCAACAGCGAGTGTGCGGCTCACAGCGACTTCCGCGAGATTATCGCCCGCGACGACATTGAGTCTGTGTTAATCGGGACGCCCGATCACTGGCACGCCATCATTGCCGTCGAGGCGATGAGACACGGTAAGGACGTGTTCTGCGAGAAGCCTGAGACGCTGACAGTGCGCGAAGGGAGATTGATGGTCGAGTCCGCGCGCCGCTACGGCCGGGTCTTCTCCGGCGGCAGTCAGCGCGTCTGGGAAGACTACAACTGGTTTCATCGAATGGTCTGGGGAGGCGCCATCGGCGAGGTTCAGGAGGCATGGGTGGACGTCGGCGGGCCCTCCGGCCCCTGCTATCTGCCTCCCGTGCCGACGCCAGCCGGCGTTGACTGGGACCTCTGGCTCGGGCCCGCGCCGTGGCGGCCGTTTCATCCAACGCTCATCAGCGGCGGGTTCCGTGCCTACCGCGACTACTCCGGCGGCGGCATGACCGACTGGGGCTGCCATGGCTTTGGCGGCGCCTTGTTCACCCTTCAATTGCACGAGACCGGCCCCGTCGAGGTCATTCCACCGAGCGAGAGCGCAAATCAACGATTGACGTACCGATTCGCGAACGGCATTCGCATCTACCACGGCGGAGGCTGGGGCGGCATCCTCTCGTTCCGAGGAACAGAGGGTGAGATTCCCAGGCGGACGAACGGCGGGTCAGGGGATGAAACGCCGCCCAATATCTACATACCGAATTACAGGGGGCGAGGCGGGATTTGCGGCGACTTCATCCACTGTGTCCGCACGCGGCAGAGGCCGTTCCGCGACATTGAACTTGCCCACCGCACAGCAACGGTTTGTCATTTGGGCAACATCGCTTACTGGCTCAACCGCTCGCTGAAATGGGACCCCGTGAAGGAAGAAATCATCGGCGATCCGGAAGCGAGTCGCTGGCTCGACAGGCCGAAGCGGGAGCCCTGGCGCCTGTCATAGGTAGGCAAAGAAAGCTTCACGCGCCAGTGCTCGATTGACATCACAATTGGCATCCGGAGGCGTGAGGGAGGGAGCAGCAAAAGCTCTACATCTATCCAGAAGTGGTTTCGCCCTGTAAGAAAGGAAATTCACCATGAAACGAAAGGTTGGGCGACGCGAGTTCATAGGCACTGCCGCGGCAGGCGCCCTGCTCAGCTCGGTTTCGGCGGCCCCGGAAACGGCGGATGCGAACAGGCCGAATGAGCGTGAAGTGCGGCTTGAGTTTCTTCGCCCAAAGGAGATCGAAGAGGCGCAGGCGGAATGCCCGACGGTCTTTCAGCCGCTCGGGACGATTGAATGGCATGGCGTCCACAACGTTGTGGGCGTGGATGCCGTGAAGGCGCACGCTCTCTGCGTTCGAGCGGCGAAGAGGGGAGGCGGCCTGGTGGCGCCGCCCCTTTACGGAGGCGTCGGCGGGATGGATGAGCCGCATACGTTCGTGATGGAGCCCGAGAATGACGTTTTCTCCGTTCTCCTTCGCCCGTGGCTCGAGCAGCTCTGCCGTGAAATGGCCCGGGACGGTTTTCGGGCAATTATTATTCTCACCGGTCATTACGGCGCCGCGCAGCAGATTGTGGTGCGCGAAACAGCCGTCCGCATGAGCCGTGCCCTGGCGATTCCCGTCCTCGGCACGCCGGAATGCACTCTCGCGATGGACGTCGGCTATATTGGCGATCATGCGGCATGGGGGGAGACATCCCTGATGATGCACCTGTACCCGGACACCGTTGACCTTTCCCGGCTTGGCGATCCTCCGCACAAAGGAGTCGGCGGACGTGACCCGAAAACAACTGCTTCGGCTGAAGACGGCCGTCTGATTGCTGAGACTATTGTCTCGCGGCTTGCGGTGCTTGCGCGGAAGATGCCGACCTGGGACTACAAGACACTCGATCGGTTCATTGAATCCGAGGCGACCCTTGTTGCCAATCAACTTTCGGCGCCCAGAGGCAAGGGCGCCATCTGGACCGCGTGGCGCAACATTGGCAGCGCGATGCGCGATTACGGGAAGCAGCTCGCCGAGGAACGATTCGAAGAAATCAAGGCATCTGTTGAGAAACTCTAACAACTCGGGCTGGGTGCACCCGCTGCATCCTGACTATGAGCTGGGCGTTTCCCTTTCACAGTCTGGACATTGCGTGTCGGCGAAACCGTCACATCACTCCACGTGTCCGGAGTCTGCCGTTGCGTGAAGGACACCCGGCGCGTTATGGTTTTGGCCAATTCGAGAAGTGCTACGGCCTCTTTGTTCGGTAATGTCTTCCGCCAGTTCGGCCTCTTCGCGGAGGAAACATTCAAAGGGCTTTGTGAGCGACGATGTCATTTCCGAATCGCGAGGATTGTGCTAATGAGAAGCGAGGATAGAATCATGATGAAAGGGAACAAGCTTCCCCGGCGCGAGTTTCTTCGAAACATGCTCGGAGGTGTGGCAGGCCTCGTGGGGTTCCCTGCCGTTGTCTCGTCGCGGGCACTTGGCGGCAACGGTCAGGCCCCGCCGAGTGACCGCATTGGACTGGGCTGTATCGGAGTGGGAGGGATGGGAACAGGCCATGTGAGGCGGTTCCTGCAATTCCCGGACGTGCGGGTCGCCGCCGTCTGTGACGCGCGCAAGACCTATGCTGACAGGGCAAAGAAAATCGTTGACGAACGCTACGGGGACCAGGACTGTCACACCTACAACGATTTCCGCGAACTCATCGCCCGCGACAACGTTGACGCCGTGCTGATCGCGACACCGGAGCACTGGCACGCTCTGATCGGAATCGAGGCGGCTCGCCACGGAAAACACATGTATTACGAAAAGCCCATGAGCCTTACCGTCGCCGAAGCTAAGGCTGTCCGCGAAGCGGTGAACCGCTACGGGGTGGTCTTCCAGTTTGGCACACAGCAGCGGTCGAGCCACGATTATCGTCATACGTGCGAGCTGGTTCGCAATGGGAGAATTGGTCGGCTCGAGACCATCATGATTGGGTCGGCCCCCAGCGGCTACAGTCCCATTCCGGATCAGGCGCCGCAGCCGGTACCGCCCGGTTTCGACTACGACATGTGGCTCGGCCCCGCTCCGTGGGCGCCCTACTGTGACGTCCGCGTCTCAAATATCTGGATGTTCATCAGCGACTACGGTCTCGGTTGCCTCGACGGTGCCTGGGGCATCCATGACGTTGACATCGCCCAGTGGGTGAATGATTGCGATGCCAGCGGCCCCATTGAAGTGGAAGGTGCGGGGAAATTCTACGAGGATATACGCGACGCCGCCTACTCATGGGAAGTCGAGCACAAGTATGCCAATGGCGTGCGGTTGATTCACATGGACCTGGGGACCGCCAGGAGCCGGGCAAAGGAATTCCACGTCCGCGATACCATGGCGAGTGTCATGTATGGCACGGAAGGTTGGATTTACGTTAGCCGCGAGGGGATGCAGACGCATCCCGAATCGCTGATGCAAACCGTGTTTGGGCCGAACGACATCAGGGTCATTAAGAGCGATAATCACCAACGGAACTTCCTCGACGCGATTAAGACAGCTCAGCCAACCATCTCCCCCGTAGAGGCTGCCGCCGGGGCGGAGACCGTCTGCCAGCAGGCGCACATCGCGATGAAACTGGGGCGCAAGCTGCGGTGGGATCCCGTCCGGGAAGTGTTCATTGATGACGACGAGGCGAACCGAATGCTCTCTAAGGCGATGCGAAGTCCCTGGCATTTGTAGTTGCTAACTGCACTCCAAACCTGAAGAAGTCACTTCGACAGGAGCAGTCTATGATCGCCAAAGTCCGACGTCAGACGACGGCCATCTTCCTCAGCCTTATTGTGTTGCCCACGAGTGCACACGGGCAGGCCCCTGCGCCAGAAGCAAGGCCGGTGGCTGCTCGCGCACAGGAGGCCCTGGGCTGGCACGTGGGCGTCGTTGCACGGAGTTTTCCAGACCGCACTTTCTTTGAGGCCATCGAGTTGACAGCATCGCTTGGGCTGAGACTTATCGAAGGCTTCTCCGACCAAAAGGTGAGCGCTGACATCCCCAGAAGCCTGAACTACAACCTCTCGGAAGTCGAACGAGAGGCGGTTACGCAGAAGCTGCGTTCAGCGGGCATGACAATGCCCGTTTACTCTGTCGGTCGCATGCCTTCGGACGACGAGTCCTGCTCCAGAGTCTTTCAGTTCGCCCGGTCTCTCGGTGTGGAAACGATCGTGTGTGAATCCGCGCCCGAAGCGATTTCGATGATGGAGCGGTTGTGCGAGAAGTATGGCGTCAACGTCGCCTTTCATGAGCAGATTACGGATGCTTCGGGTGTGGCCCGGGCCCTGGAGGACATCGCCAGGGACTATCAAGGCCGCAGCAGAAGGGTCGGTGTATGCGGGGAACTCGGCGAATGGATGCGCGCGGGAATCAAACCGATTGAAGTGTTGCCGATACTGAAAGACCGGCTTCTCGTTATTCATGTCCATGACCTCAATCAGTTCGGCAGCGACGGTCATGATGTCGCCTGGGGAACGGGTGTTGCGGGCCTGGAGGAGTTCATCAAGGAGGCGTACCGGCTGGAACTCAAGCCGACACTGTGGACGGTAGAATATCCCCCAGGGCGTGAGGAGGCGCTCGCAGAAATCGCGCGGGCGATCGAGTTCTTCAACAAAACCATAATTCCGATTGCGGAATACCACCGCAATTATGTCGCCCGCACCGCGGGCGTTCGTCGCTTGGCGGGCGTAAGTCCGGAAGAACGCCAGAAAATCGAGCAGGCTATCCCAGAGACGGCCCCAGCGGTCCCCGCCAAACCCCGGAAGCTTCTCGTCATGGATTTGAACGTTGGCAGGCACGGGCATCCCTCGATCCCGCATGCCAACCTGGCCGTCGAACTGATGGGTAAAAAGACCGGCGCCTACGAGGCGGTCTTCAGCAACGATCGAGCGATTTTGCAACCGGACAATCTGAGGCAGTTCGATGCGGTCTTTCTCGACAATACCATCGGACCCATCTTTGACACAGCCGAACTGCGAGCCAGCTTCCGGGCCTTCATCCACAACGGTGGCGGCCTCGTCGCGAATCACGCGGTAACGGTCACCTCGGAGGACTGGCCCGAGTTTGGCGAGATTTTGGGGGCCAGAGGGGCATTCCACCGCGATGCGGATGAGAAGGTCGTCATCAAGCTCGACGATCCGAACAGTTCTGTGAACGCCGCCTTTGGCAGCAAAAGCTTCGAGTTCAGGGACGAGATTTTTCGGTTCGCGGCCCCTTATTCCCGGCAAAAGGTTCACGTGCTTGTGAGTATTGACGTGGACAGGACGGACATGAATCAAGGAACCCCTCGCGGGAACTGCTTTCGCGAAGACAACGACTATGCAATCAGTTGGATTCGTCAGTATGGAAAGGGCAGGGTTTTCTACTGCTCGCTGGGGCACAACCCCTACGTGTTCTGGGATCCGATGATATTGAAGCACTTTCTCGCAGGAATCCAGTTTGCCCTCGGCGACCTGCCGGCAGACGCGACACCCAGCGCCAGCCAGGCGGACGGTCGAAACGCCAGGTAACGTCAGCCCGGAGGAGGGGGTACCCTCATTCCCATTGCGTGAGACAGATCAACCCGTTCGCTCTGTCCATCGAGCAGAAAGAAATCTCTTGAGCCGAAGTCTCAGGAGTACAACAATAGGACTTCGCATAAGAAAATGGGTAGTCAACGCAGTCTTCTTTCGCTTGTACCAGGGAGAACTGTGATGCAAAAACGAAAAATCCGACTTTTCATGGCCTTTCTGACAGGTCTGGCGTGCCTGATTGCCTTTTCTTTTGCCTTTGTTCGGGCAGAGGGGCCGCAACCCGACTGGAAATCGGGCGTGGCCACGGCGGTCATCACGCCGGAGGATTCGATGTGGATGGCTGGGTACGCGGCCAGGAACAAACCCTCGGAGGGCAAAGTCCACGATTTGCACGCGAAGGCCCTTGCCTTGGAGGATGCGCGAGGCACCCGACTGGTGATTGTCGCTGTGGATATTCTCGGCATTCCGAGGGGACTGCGCGACCGTTTGGAAAAGGAATCCACTCAGCGTTATGGACTTCCCCCGGAAGGCCTGCTCCTGAACGCGTCTCACACCCACTGCGGGCCGGAGGTGAACGAGTTGATGGCTTTCGTGTGGGGCGTGCCGCCGGAGCGAATTCAGCAAAGCCGGGAATACGTAAAGGCGCTCGAGGAGAAATTGCTGGGACTCGTTGGCGAGGCGATAGACAAGCTGGCTCCAGCGCGGCTTGCTTACACGCATGCCCGAGCGGGCTTTGCCATGAACCGGCGGCTGAAAACCGACCGAGGCGTTGCGCTTGCCTCGAACCCCGATGGGCCGGTGGACCACGACGTCCCGGTCCTCCGCGTGGAGGGGCCGGACGGCCAGTTGCGGGCCGTTCTGTTCGGCTACGCCTGTCACTGCACGACCCTCAGCTTCTATCAGCTCTGTGGCGACTACGCGGGTTTCGCCCAGTTATACGTGGAGGAGGCGCATCCCGGAACAACGGCTTTATTCATGGCGGGATGCGGCGGCGACCAGAACCCCTATCCTCGGGGGACGTTGGCCCTGGCCGAGCAGCACGGGCGCGCTCTCGCGAATGGCGTTGAAGCGGCACTCATTTCGCCCGCGAAGCCAGTCGGCGGACCGCTGCGACTGGCTTTGGATGACGTGGTGCTGGAGTTCGCCGAACCGCCTACACGCGAGCAACTCGACGAGCGAGCGAAGTCCAGCAACCCGTATGAGCGTCGCCACGCGGAAACGCTGCTCAAGGAGCTGGACGAGACCGGGCAAATCCACAAAACTTATCCATACCTTGTGCATGTCGCTCAATACGGCGACGACCTAACTATGGTAGCTCTGGCCGGCGAAGTGGTCGTTGGCTATTCTCTTCGTTTGAAGGCTGAACTGCCCGGCCCCCCGGTCTGGGTCGCGGGCTACTCGAACGATGTTTTCGGCTACGTACCGACGGAGCGCATACTCGAAGAAGGCGGCTACGAAGCTGTCGTGTCCGCCATGTACTACGGCCTCCCCGCGCCCTTCGCGATGTCCGTTGAAAAGCTCATCGTGGATAAAGTGCACGAGCTCGTCAACAAGGTGCAGACGGCGGCGAACAATGTGCTGGCCTGTCGTGTCTCCTGCTATGGGAAGTTTCAGGACGCTGCCTGGGCGCATCTGCCATCTATCGGTGTCAAGTATGTATTTCTGAATGTTCCTGCTCCGGACCAGGTCGAGGCGATGAAGAAGCGGCTGGCGGAGCATGGTTTGACGGCAGTGGTGCTACGGGGGGAAGCGGACCTATCACAGCCATCTGGCTTGGACACATTGGCGGTCCAACTGAAGACATGCGAGGAGATGGGGGTCAAATACATGTTTCTATCACCGAAACGAAACCGCGCTGACAAGGAAGTCATTTATGAACGTCTGCGACAGGCTGGCGATATTGCCAGGAAGCACGGCGTGACGATTGCGCTCGAGACGCATCCGGACCTGGGGACGAACGGGGACGTGCACCTCGAGACCGTAAAGCGGATTGACCATCCGAACGTACGAGTGAACTTCGACACGGGCAATATTCACTTCTACAACAAGGATAGGGACGCTCCCAGCGAGCTAAGAAAAATCATTGATTACGTCGCGACCGTCGAGCTGAAGGACCACGACGGAAAGTACATGTCCTGGAACTTCCCTGCGCTGGGCCAGGGCGTGGTCAACATTCCGGAAGTCCTGCGAATCCTCAAGGAACATGGCTATCGCGGGCCGCTGACCATGGAGATCGAGGGGATCAGAGGTGTCCAATGGGATGAGGCCCAAACCAAGAGAAACATCGCGGACTCGGCGGCGCACGTCCGGTCGCTCGGCGAATTCAAATGACTGCGCCCAACGGTTGCGCTCAATGATGTGGTCCACGGAAGAACGAATGTGATAGCCAAATCCTATATGGCCAGGAAGGACGTGAAATCGGCTTGCCGCCCGTTTCGCCCGCGCAAATGTAATAAAGGAGGTCACGCAATGACGGACTCAATCAGCAGACGTTGGTTTTGTTCATCGCTCGTTTCTATGGGCCTTTTACTTTTGGCCTGGGGCGCCAGGGGGACTGAACCCGTTAAGAAAACACAGGCTTCCAGTTCCCCGGAGAGGTTGATCGCTCGCACGTACAATTCCGGTTTCGACCTTGCACACGACACCTACAACGGAATGGGCACGGGCAGCGACGGCAAGACCTACTACGTGCTCTCCTCGGAATCGTACGAAACCGGCGCGCAGATGTACTGTTATGACCCGGCCACTAACAAAATCACTCATCTCGGGGACCTCACAGAAGCGTGCGGCGAAAAGGGCTTGAAAACGATCGCTCAGGGGAAGTCTCATGTGAATTTCGTGGAACGCGACGGCAAACTCTACTTCGCAACGCACGTCGGCTACTACTCCATCATAGATGGAATGGAGAAAATCGGCGTGCCGCCGGCAGGGTACAAACCCTACCCGGGCGGGCATTTCTTGGCGTATGAGATGAACACCGGAAAATTCGAGGACCTGGCCAAGGCGCCGCGTGGCGAGGGCATTCTATCCATGACCATGGACACCCGGCGCGGCCGCCTCTACGGCCTCACGTGGCCAAGCGGCCGCTTCATGCACTACGACCTGGTGACGAAGAAGCTGAAAGACCTTGGAATGGTTTCCAAAGAGGGCGAAAATGGCAAAGGTGAGAACTATCGCACCCTCTGCCGTTCCCTCGTCGTTGACACCGAGGACGGCTCCGTATATTTCACCACAGGTGACGGGCACATCCTCCGTTGCAGTTATGACCGGGATTCGATTGAGGTGGTCGAAGGGGAAGACATGAAGAAGGATTATTTCGGACTGTACGACCCGACCTCGCCCGGCCACATGGGATATAACTGGAGGCAGACAGTTTGGCGACCGGCGGACCGAGCCATCTATGGGGTGCACGGAAATTCCGGTTATCTCTTCCGGTTCGATCCGCGCGTTCCGCGTGTGGATGTGTTGGAACGCATTGCTTCGCTGCCTTCCAAGCGAAGCGGGATGTTTGACCAGTTCAGCTATGGCTATCTCGGTTTTGCTCTCGGACCCGACGGCCACACCCTTCACTACCTCACCGGGGGACCGGTATATGAGGGGGGCAAGAGAGTCACCGGCAAGAAGGAGACCGCCATGGGCGAATCGAAAGGCATTGAGAATCTCCACCTGATCACCTATGATATTCCAGCCGGAAAGTACACCGACCATGGCCCCATCTTTTTTGCGAACGGAGAGAGGCCGGCCTACGTCAACTCGATCACGGTGGGAAAGGACGGCACAGTCTATACTCTGTCGAGAATCACAGAGAACGGCCGGACGCGAACGGACCTGATCAGCATTCCCGGGCCTTTCACAAGCAAATAATTGAAGGAGAACATGAGAGTAGCCCTTGTGTCCGGTCACGCTTGCCCTAACATCCTTGTTCTGAAGACATCCTTGCGGGCAGACGAAAGGACTCAGAAATGAAAAAGAGAAATCTAACCAGACGGCAGTTTCTGACCGCGGCATCGGTCGGCGCCATTGGGGCCGCCGCTTCACGCAGCCTGCCGACGCACGGCATCATCAGTGAGAAGGCTGGCACACTGGCAATCCTTGGTGGTGAGCCAGTCAGAAGCAACAAGAGCTGGCCCCCGTGGCCCTACTGGGATGACGAAGTCGTGAACTCCATAGTGAAGACCACAAAGAGTAGAATCTGGTGCAGGATACAGTCCGTCTCGGGCACCGTGCCTACATTTGAAAAGAAGTTTGCGGAATTGATGGGGGCGAAACTCTGTGTGGCCACGGGCTCCGGAACTCAGGCACTGCACACTGCGGTGGAGGCTCTTGGAATTGGCGCCGGAGACGAGGTCATTACATCACCCTATACGGACCCTGGCACCATCGCTTCGATTCTCTCTGCGAGAGCTCTGCCGGTCCTGGCGGATTTGGACAGGGAATCCTACCAACTCGACCCCGAAGATGTTGAAAGAAGAATTACCGAGAACACCAAAGCCATTATGCCCGTCCACATGATGGGCCAGCCCTGCGACATGGAACGAATCATGGCGATTGCCAAAAAGCACAATCTGAAAGTGATCGAGGATGCCGCCCAGGCCCACCTCGCCGAATATCAGGGCAAGAAGGTGGGAACCATTGGCGATCTCGGATGCTTCAGTTTTCAGTCGAGCAAGACCATCGCTTGCGGAGAAGGCGGAGCCGTTATCGGAAACGACGAAGAACTCATGGACGAGTGCTACACTGTCCATAACCACGGCACCTCTCGTCGGGGACGAACGGAGGTCGCGGGACCGAAATACCGCATGAATGAGTTTGAAGCCGCGGTTCTACTGGGGCAGTTGCCCGGCGTGCAGGAGCGCTTCGCTCGCCGCAACGAAAACGCCGCGTACCTCACCTCCAGGCTAAAGGATGTGCCGGGAGTTTCCCCCCAGAAACTTTACAAGGGCACCACAAGTGGCTCCTTTTACCTCTATCCCATGAGCTATCATAAGGAACACTTCAACGATGCCGACCGCAGCCAGTTCCTCAGGGCCGTCCGTGCGGAAGGTATCAGTCTCGACGGATACATTGACCAGGGGTTACACAGGGAACCATGGATAGAGCATATATTGACTTCAAAGGTCTATCAGAGGATGTTCTCCAAGGAGAGGCTGGAAAGATACCGCGCGGAAAAAGGCTGTCCCAACTGTGATAAGGTCTGTCAGGAGATGGTCATGCTTTGGGCATCGGGCCCCCTGCTGGGAAACAAGGAGGACATGGACGATATCGCCGATGCCATCATTAAGGTGTATGAGAACCGAGATAGGCTGAGTTCGATATGAGCGTAGAACCGCGCGCCACCTTGTTAGCACGCGCATCGCTCAGGTGTATTCGTTCTCTGTCGTAATTGTTTCACAAAATAGGAGGTCTCAGAGATGAACAAGACAAACTTGACAAGGCGGCAGTTCCTAACTGCTGCATCAGTCGGGACAATCGCCGCGGCAGCCTCAAGGGCAATCCCTCTCCATGCAGAGGCGGGCAAGGAAGCAGGTAAACTTGCAATCCTCGGTGGTCAGCCAGTCAGGACGAAATCCTGGCCTTCCTGGCCGGTCTGGGACAGGTCAGCCGAGGAATCGGTCCTGTCTATTCTGCGGAGCGGCCGTTGGTTCAGAGGCAGCGGAAACACCGTCTCGCAATTTGAAGAGAAGTATGCGGCGTTACTGGGGGCGAAACGGTGCGTCTGCACGGTGAACGGCACGAATGCTCTTCTCACAGCCCTCTACATCCTTGATATAGGGGTCGGCGATGAGGTGATTGTCTCCCCCTACACGTTCATTGCTACATACAACGTAGTCATCAATTCGTGTGCCCTGCCGGTCTTCGCCGATACGGACCCCGAGACGTTTCAGATCAACCCGGACAAGATTGAGGAACGAATCAACGAAAACACAAGAGCCATCTTGCCGGTCCACATTCTGGGCCTGCCGGCAAATATGGACAAAATCAATGCGATTGCCAAGAAACACAACCTGAAGGTAATCGAGGACGCCTGCCAGGCATGGCTCGCGGAATGGAGAGGGAAAAAGTGCGGCACCGTCGGCGACCTCGGCTGTTTCAGCTTCCAGGAGTCGAAGCATCTGCCCTGCGGCGAAGGAGGGGCCCTCGTCGGGAACGACGATGAAATCATGGACAGAGCCTTCTCCTACCACAACTGCGGCAGGCCCTATCGAAGCGTCAAATCGTCCAACGGCTACCCCATCGTCGGAACCAATCGCCGGATGACGGAGTACCAGGCGGCGATTCTGCTCTCCCAGATAAAACGCCTTGAAGCGGACACGGCAATGCGCGTCGAGCAGGCCAACTACCTTACCTCGCGAATCAAAGACATCCCCGGCATCGTCCCCCACAAGTTGTATGAGGGCACAACGAGAGCGGTATATCACCTGTATCCGTTCCGCTACAAGAAGGAGCACTTCAACAATGTTCCGAGGAGCAAGTTTCTGTCTGCTCTCTCGGCGGAAGGCGTTCCTTGTTCGGGAGGATATGGCCCGCAATACAAAGATGACATGATTGAGGCGATGCTGAACTCCAAGAACTTCAAGAGAAGCTTTTCAGAGGCGAGGCTTAGAAGATACCGCGAAGAGCTTCACTATCCCGATAACGACCAGCTCTGCCAGGAAGCCGTCTGGCTAAGCCAGAACATGCTCCTCACGAGTAAACAGGACATGGACGACATCGCCAACGCCATCCTGAAAGTTTACGAGAACCGGGATAAACTGGCATAGGCGGGCACGAGCTTCCCACAGATGGGAAACGGGTTGAATGGAGTGAACGGCTTTTTCATGCCAGGCCCTTCAGGTCCCGTACCATCTGGACCAGGGATTATACAAAAGCGTACTCAGGGGCTATCCGCCTCCGCCGTGCCGGGCGACCCGCAGCGCGCGACCGGTCGGACGGATGCGCTTCCCCGGCTGTCTGCTATGTCGGAGGATCCGGCCTCAGCACAAAGTCCGCTCGTCGTTCAACCATGGGCAAGATTGATCCGCGCTCAAGTCGCCCGCCAAGATGTTGCGCTATGTGCCGATGGAGGCTCGCAAAGGCCAAATGTGAGTAGTGAAGCAACACAGCCGCGACGAGGCTGTAGGAGTGGTAGGTCCGCCCGTCAGACAGTGACACCGGAGCCGCGCTGTGGTCCAAAAGGAAGTGCACCGCGCCGTTGCGGAATTCGGATGTCCGTTTCCAGAAATCCTCCGCGTTCTTAAGCCCACACAGGAAGTCGTCGCGGAATCCAAAGCTCTTGAGTAGTCCAAGATCGAGGGCCGGAGGCTTTGGCAAGGGTACGTCTGCCCCAAGCCGTTGTCCCAGCTCGCGGACTGTCCTGCGAAGTGGTTGTAGCCCTTCGTAGAGACGGTAGGCGCACAAGAGGCGATAATATGGACTGGTGGTGGTCACTGCTTCGCGGATGAGGGCGTCGTAAGGCGCCAGAAAGGCGTACTGGTGCATACCACCCATTGGACCCCACTGAACGCCTTCGTTGAAGGGAAGAACCAGCTGTTGGCAGAGCGGGCTTTCATCGCCCTCAAGATAAAGATCCAGTCGGCTAATGGTAAGCGGGAGCCACGCGGTGCGCATCATTGAATCCAGAAGCTGGGAAACTGCCGTCCGGGCGGCCCAGAAGCAATTACTTGGATAGCGGCTCTGCACGATGACTTCGATGTAGTCAACCCAGTCCTCGGCGGGCTTCGCGACCAAGTCGAAGTACACGGCGTCACGGCCACCGTGATGGAGGTAGATGCTCAACTTGCGACCATTCACCGCCAGGCTGTGATAGGAGGAGCGGGTGAGTATCTCGGCGAGGCCCCCAGCTAAGGGGACGTGGTCAGACAAAACAGCTCGCACGGCAAACGTGCGTTCCCGCCCCTCCTGCTCGGTCTTTCGGAGATCATCCGCGCGTGATTCTCGGACGATCACACCGAGGCAGCAGGGCAACGGCGTCTTCGGGTCAACCAGCAGCCATCCGCCGCCCTGAGCACGTGCCTTGCTCATCCACGCCTCCCATTATTGGGGTCGCCTTGTCAAGCTAACGTCAGCGCTGAGCCGCGGGCGGCCCCTTGCGTGTGGGAAATCTCTTTATGTTCTTCGCTTCCCGCCCAACGCTTTTCATTTCAGGCACTTCCATGATCCGCCCGTAATCATGCCCAGATTCGGAGCGGTGTCAAGCGCGACGTCCCTGCCCACGTAATCCCACACTTGTGCGGGGCGCGGCTGGCGGAGAAGAAGCCCGGAGTTCGACAGGATAACAGGATGGACCGGATAATCCTGAAAATCCTGTTAATCCTGTCCGGCATTCCTCTGCGTTCTCCGCGGTGAATCCCCCCCAGCAGGGAGCCATCCCCTGCCAGTCGGTTCGTGGAGGGATTTCTACTCAGGTATCAGCGGAATGTACAAGCGGGCAGCTTCTTCTGTTCACCGGCGGCGCGAGGCGGCGTCCCTGTCGCTCTCAGTCGCTCGCTGCCGTCATCGCCCGCTCTGCCACTTCCGGCAGCTCAATAGGTGCAAACATGGACGCTGGGTAGAGATAGCCGTCCGGCTCTGACTTGTCCTCATCAATGACACGAAGCATGTTGTGAGCCTCCGCCTCTGCATCAGGCAGCGTGCAGTAAACCTTGCCCAGGATCAGGCTCGCCGGATTGCTATCGTTGTTGATGCAGATTACAAAACGGCTCATCGCATCACCCTCTTGATTTTCAAATCCTTTCGACCTATGCCATGCGCTTCGAACCAGTGTATCTCGGCTTCGCAGACTGTACCATCTGCGAGTCGCACAGGTGCGGCTGCATTTGCCTGGCAACACGCAGCACCCGGACAGGTCCACGAAGATCGCCTATTGCGCCCTTACAGGGCTGGCGTTTCCGGGCGGTTCACAGACCCAGGGCGTTGCCCTGGGCTAAGGTATTTCGCCCCGTTGGGGCTTGGCGTCTTCTCCCGGACTAAGCCCTGAAAGGGCGCAATATTGTAGCCCAGGGCAACGCCCTGGGTCCGAACGGAACCGAATCATCCAAGCCCTGAAAGGGCGCAATAATCCGATGCCACTATAATAGAGCCACAGCCAGCCGCACAGTAGCAATGCCCTTCATCTTGCGCCAACGTCCCCTCACATAAGTGCGCTCCAGATAGCGCCTGATGTGTACGGCCCGGCCCGATGCAATTGTCTCAACGTCTCTAATCTCGCCGACGATGTCAAATTCTACCATCGTTCACCACTGCTCGGCGATGATTGACTCCCTGGATTCTTCCCATGATTAAACGGGGACCTCCACTTCCTTCACGATCGCGTCGCCCGCCAATTCCTCAGCCACCGCGAGATATTCCTTAATTGCCTCTTGAATATTGGCAACCGCGGCCTCCTCCGTCTCCCCCTGAGACCAACACCCAGGCAACCCGGGCACGGACACGCTATATCCTTCTTCGGTCTTTCTTAATGCGATTTTGTATCTCATCTTTGCACCTCTCGATTCTCCCATCCGCCCGTCATTGTGCCGGAATTTCGAGCGATGCCAATCGCGATGCACTTGGCCGTTCACGGAGCGATCTCCATTCGGGCGCCGCCGCTGCGCACCCAACATCGCAGATGACCCGCGTTGTTCCTGTCGCGGCGTCCAGGCGCTCGCGGCCCAAACTCCGCCATTCTCAACGCAGGTAGCGGTCTATATCAAGCGCTCCGTGGAACACGCCCAAAATGTCTATGTTTCCATCGGGCTTGATGAGATATGCGATCCTGTAATGTCCGTATAGTAGAATGCGGACGTGCCTGTCTGGAATTGCATCGTACCTGTGGCCAATCTCCGGAAAGCGCCGCAGCAATTGCGCCTTCTCGTAAATACCATCTACCACCCGACTGGCTGATTCAGGGTTATCCTGAGCTATATAGTCGTAGATGTCCCTGAGCCACCGTTCTGCTTCGGCCGTCCAGCTTATTTCCGCCATGTCTTAATTTTCTGTTTCATCTCACCGTCGCTGACGGTCCTTTTGGCCTCGGAGTCCTCCAGGCCTCGCTCAACCATTCGAGCGAACGCCAGCTCACGAAGAATGGCATCATAGGTGCTGTCGTCAGGCTGTTCCTGAACGATCCTTGTTATCTGTTGTTTTGCCGAAGACATATTGTCAGCTCCTTTGTGCCTGAAACAACGTGCCGGATTCGAGGTACGATCCGATGTTTGCCCTTTGCGGTCCGGCGGATCATCAGGCTGTCGCATTCCGGCGTGATCCGCCGCCAAGGACCGCGCTGCCGGCCCAGCTATCCCTAAGCTCCAAAAACTTCGGACTGTTTTCCCTCGGAAATCGCTACGTCGTTCGATGCGCCCTTCATTATGCTGGGATTTGGGGCAATGTCAAGGGCGATGCGCTCGGGGATTGGTCGCTGTGTCCGGTAATGGGCGTTCTGCCCCCTTCCGGCTCAATTCAAAAGTGATTGAATCGCTGCCTTGGCTTTTGCTACCCTCGTCTCGTTTGAGGAATTTTCGGTTGTGTGCTCTCGACGATTATAGGATTCCCTGATGCGAGGAATGAAAAGCATACGGCGTTGCGTACTCTTTCTCTTTGTTGTGTCGCTCTGTGTCCTGGCTGTGGCGAGGGTTTCTGCGCCAGTCGAGAAGACGGAACAAACCCCACAGAGCGGGGTTGATCCGCGGAAGCTGGAGTTTCCGCCATTAGAGTTCAAGGTACCGAAGGCGGAGCGGACGCTTCTGCCGAATGGGATGGTGGTTTACACGCGCGAGGACCATTTGCTCCCCGTCATCAACATCACCTCGGCGATTAACGTCGGAGAAATTCTCGTACCCGCGGAGAAAGCAGGGTTAGCGTCTCTGACCGGCGACATCATGCGAACAGGCGGAACGGAGAGGATGACCGGGGATGAGGTGGATGAGGCCCTCGAGTACGTCGCCGCGTCGGTGAGCGTGGATGTAGATAGAGAACGAGGCACGGCTTCGCTGTTCTGTTTGAAGAAGGACCTCGACTCGACGCTGCGCATCTTCGCCGACATTCTGATGCATCCCAGGTTCGCCCAGGACAAGATTGACAAGCGGAGAAATGAGTTGATGGAGTCATTTCGGCGCGAGAACGACGTGCCGGACGACATCGCGGGGCGAGAGTTTCGCAAGCTCGTCTATAAAGACCATCCCTACGCCCGACGGGTCACCGGCTATCCGGAGACGGTCGGGGGCATCACTCGCGACGAGATGCTTGCGTTTCACAAGCAGTTTTCCCACCCGAACAACGTCATCCTCGGCATCTCCGGTGATTTCAACAAGGATGAAATGCTCGGCAAGCTCAACGAGGTCTTTGCCGAATGGAAGAAGCAAAAGATAGACTTCCCGTCCGTGCCAGAGCTTCCAGACACGTTCGACCGCTCTCTCAATTTCATCAAGAAGGACATCGCGCAGTCGAGCGTATTGCTCGGGCATTTCGGACTTGAGCGACTCAATCCGGATTACTACGCGGTGTACGTGATGAACTTCATCTTGGGCGAGGAGTTCACGTCACGGCTCGTGGAGAGCGTCCGGACGAAAGCGGGTCTCGCGTACGCCGTGGGGTCGGTTTTCCAGACGCCGAGGTACAAGGGGATGTTCATCTGCTACTTCCAGACCGTCAGCCCGAAGACGTACCAAGCGGTGGACTTGATTCTCTCCGAACTAAACCGCATTCGTACGGAGAAAATCCCGCCGGAGGAGTTCAAGGCGGCGAAAGACGCTATTGCCAACCGATTCGTGTTCCAGTTCGAGACAAGTCGTAGTATCATCGAGCGATACGTGACCATGGAGTTCGAGGGGCTGCCCAGCGATTATCTCGAAACATATTTGGATAAGATTGCAACGATAACGCCCGAGGACGTCCTCCGCGTGGCGGATAAGTACATTCACCCCGATAAGATTACGCTTCTTGTCGTCGGGGATGAGGAAGCGAGAAAGAGCTTTCCCGAGAATTGGGCGAAGTTCAACATGATTGAGCTTGCCGTGTCTCCCTCGGTCGAGTCCGCTTCGAAACAATGAGTCCCGAGAGCCACAGGGATTGAGTCAATGTATTTTCCCGATGAAAAGTCGTTTTTGAAACTGGCGGAGAAGGGGAATGTCGTTCCCGTGTACCGGGAGTTCCTCGCGGACATGGAAACCCCTGTATCTGCGTTTCGGAAGATTGACACCAGCCCTCACGGCTTCCTCTTAGAGAGCGTCGAACGCGGCGGCAATATCGGCAGATACTCCTTCCTCGGAAGCGATCCACGAATCATCTTCAAGTCGAGAGGAAGGAACATCACCCTCGTCGAGGACGGGCACGTTAAAGAGTATTCGGTCGAGGGGAATCCGCTGGATGAGCTCTCTCGATTGATCTCGCGGTACAAGGCGGTCGAGCTGCCGGAGCTGCACCGCTTCACGGGCGGAGCGGTCGGTTACATCGCCTACGACGTCATTCAGTACATTGAGGATATTCCACAGCAAAACCCGGACGATCTTCAGTTGCCCGAGCTTTATTTCCTTATCACGGACACCGTCCTCATCTTCGACCACGTCAACCGCACGCTCAAGGTCGTCTCCAACGCCCTGATTGACTCCTCGCCGAGCGAGGCATATCGGGAAGCGATTGGCAGGATAGACCGAGCCGTGGGGATGCTGTCGCGCCCGCTTCAGGCATCCACCGTCGGCACGTCAGGCGCATTGCATCTGCCGGAGGTGCGCTGCGGATTCAGCAAGCAGGACTTCAAGAAGGCCGTCCGCAAGTCGAAGGAATACATCCGGGCGGGCGACATCATTCAGGCGGTGCTGTCACGAAGGCTCGAGATGACTACGTCCGCTCGCCCGTTCGATGTGTACCGCTCTCTGCGGGCGGTGAATCCGTCGCCTTACATGTACTATCTCAAGCTTGACGACATTGCCATTGCCGGTTCCTCGCCGGAGCTTCTGGTTAAATGCGAAGATGGTGTCGTGGAGATTCGCCCGATCGCCGGCACGCGACCGAGAGGTGAGACGCCAGAAGATGACCTTGCCCTGGAGAAGGAGTTGCTCGCCGACCCCAAGGAGCGCGCCGAGCATATCATGCTCGTTGACCTCGCGCGAAACGACATCGGCAGGGTTGCAGAATATGGCAGTGTTCGCGTGCCCGAATTGATGGTTGTCGAGAGATACTCTCACGTGATGCACATCGTCTCAGATGTCGTCGGGCGGCTGAGGAAGGGGCATACGGCATTCGATGTCCTGAAAGCATCATTTCCGGCAGGCACTTTGAGCGGCGCCCCCAAAATCCGCGCGATGCAGATCATCGAGGAGTTGGAGGTGAACCGGCGAGGCCCGTACGGCGGGGCGGTCGGCTACTTCAGCTTCTCCGGGAACCTCGATTCGGCGATCACGATTCGCACCGTTGTCATGAAGGGGAGCAAGTGCTACGTCCAGGCGGGCGCCGGCATCGTCGCTGATTC
>JAUYEE010000050.1 GCA_030691545.1 bacterium
AGGCCAGCCGGGACCAAAAGTGGGATTCTGTACGCCAAGCCGGAAGCGGTTGTCGTATCGTGCTGATTTCGCTGGTGAAAAAGGGGATACCAAACCATTGCCGAGGTGTCGCCGTCGCGTCCTAGGGCTTCTGAAGGCGAAATTTGAGCCGGTCATGAGGCTGCCGCACGCCAAAACACGTAAATTCTCGCAGACTGCCCGGGCACTTCTTCAGCGGTGTCCTGGTATTCAGTGCACTCCTGGCTCTCGCGCCAGGGTCGCAGCTCCTTTAGCAGTCTGGCGCTACCCGAAGGAGAACATTCATAGACGCGCACCCAGGACGGGCGCGCACCGGCAAAAACCAAGCGCACGGTAAGGCGCGGCACTCGATCTTGATCAAACGACAATGTCGACGTGTAGTATTCAAACCCTGCCTTCATGCAGCCGGGCAGCCCGCACTTCAAGAGCACGGCGAACGGTTGCTGTGCCGTTAGCGGTTCGAGAAATGGTATGGCGATCTTCTTTGAGATTCCATCCGTGCCGAGAAGGACGGGCCGAATCTTGTGCTTTCTGCCGGGGTCGCGCTGCAGGTCGTACGCAAAGCAGTCGAGGGCCTCGAACGGAATGTTGTTGTCCGAGTCGATACTAAATTCAATGGCGGCCTGGTGATCCGCTCGGGCGTACCCGGCATATTGCCAGGTCATCTTCAGGTCTTCCCCTTCGATCCGGGCCACGTGGTTCACTTCTTGAATCACGAGGCTTCGGTTGACCCGGCGCCTCAAATTGGCAATGTTGAGGGAGTCGATGCTGTGGCCCTCGACCTTCACCGCCGCTGAATCGAGGGCTAGGCGCTTCCGCCTGGCGTACAGCCCGGCAAAGATGGACGCACCAATGAACAGTGCGCTGATTCCGGCCAGCCATCCTCGGGATTGGATAAGGCCGATAACACTGAAAACTGTGCCCAGGATGGTTGCCCAGGAGGCTAATGGTTCTTGGAAGGAATGCATGGGCGTGGCAGCGAGCCACCCAGAAGTGATGGTGGCCCGCTGCTGTTAGCGATAAGAATGAGGATTTGCCCCGCCGGGACCCTGCCCGGAGGGCAGCGCTTGAGCGCGTTCACTCGGCGTGAGAAATGGCCGACCGACCGGAGCTTAACCCCCGCCGCCGCCACCGCCGCCGCCAGACTCGTCCGTCCTGGGTTTCACTGCGGGCCTCCTTTCCGATCAACACGTGGGCGTACTATCGTAGTTCGAAGGTATCATAAACAGGTTGTCAATGTCAATCAGTTTCTCGGAGGCCTCGGCAGAGGAATGGATTTCGCAAGCTGAAGCGGCGCGCATCCGCGGCGTGTCCCGTCAGGCTATCGCGCGCCTCGTCAAGCGTCAGCGCCTGCAAACGCTGAAGATCGCGGGACGCCTGCTGGTACGACGGAAAGACATCGAGCAGTTCAGAGCTCAACAATCTGGCAGGCGGCCGAAAAAGAGCTAGGGTGTCGCTGGCCGGAGCCAAGGTGGGTTTCGTTGTTGCTGGCACAAAAGTGATGCGGGCACATGCGGGAGTTTTCTCTTGGTCTTGTCCCAAAGAAAAAGGCAGGGAGAATTCCCTGCCGGTCCGAAAGAGCCGAAGTTCAGTACTCTTCGGGCAACAGAAGCGTGGTCGAGGAGCGGTCGGCTTCAGTGATGATCCAGACCTTCGTCCCATCTGAAAGCCTATAGGCGGAGAGAATCCGGAAGCCGTGTTCGAGACTGAGCTCGTTCTCCTTGCGATCCTCGTCCCCGAGGTCTCCCCAGTCGCCGGATACGTGGCGCCGAAGGAATTCAAGCGGGGCCTGGCCAGTGGCTTCCAGAGCTTGTAGTGCGCCTGGCGTGGCCACAAGTTGGCCAAGGGCGAATCTGACTGCCATAGTAACCTCCTTAAAAGAGGGGTTGGGGATCAATCGAACGGAAAACCGGGTTGTAACCGCGAAATTCTGAGCCGTCCTGGGCCTAAAACGCGATGCTCGCCTGCAGGTAGATGGTTTCGGCGGTTTTCTCGTCGTCGGTGCCGGCCACGAGGAACACGCCGTCCGGCCGCCAGAGCTGGACTTCGAAGCGTGGCCAGGCCGGGCTTTCGATCAGCACGATCTCGCAGGCCTGGCCGCTGCAATGTTTGAGTTCCGTGGGCATAGGCTTCGAGGATTTAAGGGGTGAGGGTGAATTCAGTATACCGAAGCGGCGGAACGGCGCAAGAGCCGTCTCGCTCTGGGTAAAGCACCTCTCACGTGCAGCTGTAGTAGTGTTCAAACTGGCTTTGGACGAGTTTGCCGCACTTGCTGCACCGCAGGGGCGAGGAGTGGGCCTCCCGGTAGTGCCGTTGCAGGCTCGTGTGCGAGTGGAAGCGGCGGTAGCACAAGCTGCAGCGCGGCGTCGGGCTCGTCGAATCGTCCGCAGAATGACGTCTCATAGATCGGGAAAGCTTAATGGTGAAGGCAGGCCGTTAAAAAGGCTGCCGCAGGCTGTAGCGGGTATTGTCTACCGCTGAAACCCAAATCGGATCCAGGACAATTTCGGGCTGATGAAGGAAGGCGGGCAGGACAAGCTTGCCCTTCGGGGTTTGGGCTTCGTGCGGGCGGGTAAATACCTCGGAAGTCGTGAACCAAAACAGCGGCGAGGGTTTGCCGCCGCTAACCACGGGATGCCGGGCGGCTTCTCTCAATCGCAAGGCCCACTTTCGGTCCAGGGTTTCGATCAGCACGGCGCGAATGCGGTCAACCTGATAGGTCTCCCGCAGCTTTCCCCGCTCTCTGACCACGAAATGAAAGTGCGCGCGCAGTTTGTCGCGGATGCTCGCGGCTTTGGTCATGGTCTTCCGGTCAGCCTCGTAAAAGAAGTTGAAGTCCCGCTCCCCTTCCGCCGCGTCCCGGAAACGCAGCGTGAAAAAGGCGTCTGGCTCGTGAGAGAGCCGGTCGGTGCCTTCGTCGCGGTACCAGTGATCGCGCTCGGTATCGTACGTCAGCCGGTCGACTTCAAGGGTGTTGCGAAGCTCTGGGCCTTGACGCCACGCGGCAAGTTCGACCTGGCCGGCGGTTGTTCTGCAGCCGAGTTCAAGCACGGTATGAAACCTGGTGATCATCAGCTCGTGGTCGACAAAAAACTGCCGTCGCCGGTCCGTGAACGGACGCTCGCGGTTGCGGCGGACTTCGTTTGCGTCCAGTTCGTCCGGAGCGATTGCGTGCTTTTGCACGAGCAGTTGCAAGGTGTCCGGATGGTCTAAAAAGTACGAAAACTCCCCCTGCTGGTCCAACTGAAAGCGGCTGACGTAATCGAGGTGAAACAGCGCCTGCAGGTGAGACTCCGTGGTGCGCCGGTCTCCTCCCACGAGTTGGGCCAGAAACGAAGTCGGAATCACGTGGTAGCGGGCGATGGTCGCCATGATATCGAGGGCGCGCTGGGTGATGCGGTATCGTGCGAAGTGTTCGGGCTGGCGCTCGAATTTTCGTCGTCGCTGCTGCATGGTGTGGTTTGGTTATGGCTTTTGGTGTTCACGAAGGATGTCGTCAAAGGGATTGGGATCTGAAGGTTTCCTCTGCCCCCTTTTCTTTTCCGTAGGCGGTATGTCGGGCTGGGCTTCGGAGTCGTCGGCTACTGCCTGTAGTAAAGCAGTTTCCTGGGCAGCGATCAAATGGTCGGCTTCGGCCGCCGGCAATGCCTGGTGTGCGGCCAGGAGCCGATCGAGGTACCACTGCTGGTTTTTCGCTGAGGTATAGAGCTGCTCGACCCGCGGGACGAGCAGCGGTTCGGTGTCGTTGCCGATCCTGATGAAGCAATGGCGGGGGAATTGTTCTTTGAGGGCGCGAGTGAGCTCGGTTAGTTGCTCCTCCAGCGAGTAGTACTGCAAACTGGAGAGCTCCTGAAAGGGCACTGGGAAGAAGATGGGGATGTCGGCTTCGGATTCGCTGTAGCTGTCGCCCTCGCTCCACGACGACCCTGATCCATGAGCAGAACTGGACCCGGAAGCAGAGCCGGAGCTGGTTCCGGAGAGACCGGGGGAGCCAAACCAATCAGCGGGGGTGAAAAACTGGCCGCTGGTGGTGGTAAGTGTGGAGCCAAACGTTAAGC
>JAUYEE010000075.1 GCA_030691545.1 bacterium
TCGATGCGTTCTGTCTCCATACCACACATACGCTCTATCTGCCGAGGAGTATGGCTCACATCGTTCTCACAGGGAACATGGGTTGGCCGGGCGCTTACGGTCACCGAGAGGTACAGCAGGACGAGCAAATCCACAAGGAACACCCACCGCAGCCACGCGGCGGTGAAGGAAATCAGGTCGTGTCGCCATACCCACGACGACGAGAACCGATAGACATACGCCGCCGCCTTGAGAGCCCACAGCGGCCACCGTATGCCCTGCGCCGCCAGTACCCAATCCGACCACGTGACTACGGCGCCGGCGAGGATCAGAACAACTGCGAGCGTGACGACGAAGGGGGCCGAAACCAGCTCCTGCAAGCTGGAGATTAGTGACCGGGCGCTCTTTATCACGCCCCAGATGAACGCCGGACCCAGCGCATACCATATCGGCCACAGGTAGCCGGTCCAAAGGTCAAGGAAGTTGGTGACACCTTTCCCCGCTGTCTTCCAGCCGCCACGACCCACCAGCGTCAACCAGAGAAGGAAAACCATCCCGCCCAGCGCAACGGCCCATCGGGCTATTGCCGTATCCCGCCTCTTGCCGCCGGGCCCGGAAACCGTTTCTTCCTCTCCCGGCCTGGCGGCGGTCGCAGGCTCCTGGCGGCGGGTGAACCACAACAATGCCCCGCCAATTACGAGGCCCGCAGCCAGCCGACCCAGAAACCCCACCAGGCGGTATAAAGGAGTCATTCCGAAAAGGGAAAAGGACACCAGCACCCCGGACACCACGCAGGAGAAAGCCGCCAGCACCCCCGTCTTCCAGGGGGAGACCGGGCCCTGCAATCTCCTCTCCGCAAAACGGGCTACCGTCAGCACCACTATGGGGATTGGCAGATTCCACCAGGAGCGAGGCAGTGACGAAAGAGCCGCATACCCCGTGAAGAAAACGAACAGAGTGAGAACCGGGGGATAGACCAGGCGATTTGCCCGGGCGGTCCCGACCATCAGGCAGCCCCACGCCATGGCCAGAGTCACCAGCCACACCAGCATATCCCACGCCGCCACAGGCTTCGACGCACCTGTCCAGGTGATGCCCGCCCCGCCAAACCGAGAAGCCGCGAAAGGAAGCGACACACACAATAACAGCGCAAGAAGAAAGACCGCCCGCAGGATGGACACCGCCTCCGGGGAAAGGCGAGCCCAATCAACGCGATCGCTCGCGTAATCCGGCCAGAACGTATCGCGCAGGACGCCAATCATCACCTGCGCCCGTCGCCGCGACCGCAGTCGCTCCCATGCCGGGGCGAGATACTTCGTCCGCCGGAAACGGTTTCGCAGCCAGCCGGTCCCCCGGCTAAGTTCGGGGAAGAGCGTGACCAGGAAATGCCCGAACTTCCGGACACTGGCCACTGCATAGCGGATTCTCATGACCCCTCCCCTTCACCGCGCGATGTGCCCTGCCTCAACCGCGCCCTGCGAGCACACCAGCCGCCCCCTCCGCACGGTCACGCCCTCACGATGGTCGCTTTGCCCGAGACCTTGCCGCAGGCATTGCGCGTGTCCACGATTAACGAAGCATGCTCCGCGAGGAACTGGTAGTCAATGGTCGAGTGATTCGTGACAATCAGCACGCAGTCGGACGCGGCAAGTCTTTCCTTGGTCAGAGCCACGGAGTCGCGATGCATGTCATATCTTCGGAAACCTCGCATTCGAGGACAGAAGGGATCGTGATAGCCGACATTTGCCCCACGGCTCTCCAACAGCTCGATGATCTCCAGCGCCGGCGATTCCCGCATGTCGTCCACATCCGGCTTGTAGGCAACGCCCATCACGAGGACGTTTGCCCCTTTCAGCGATTTTCCCCGCTCGTTCAGTACCTCCATGACCCGTCCGACGACATACCGAGGCATCGAACTGTTGATCTCCCCTGCCAGCTCGATGAACCGCGTGGGCATCCCGTATTCGCGCGCCTTCCAGGTCAGGTAGAAGGGGTCTATCGGGATGCAGTGCCCCCCGAGACCCGGGCCCGGGTAAAACGGCATGAATCCAAACGGCTTGCTCTTCGCGGCTTCAATGATCTCCCATATATCTATCCCCATCCGGTCGCAGAGCATTTTCAGTTCGTTGACCAGCGCGATGTTCACCGATCGGAAGATATTCTCTAAGAGCTTGACCATCTCCGCCACCCTCGTGGACGATACCTCAACCACCTCCGGAACAATCTGAAGATACAGCGCGTGAGCTGCCGTGCGGCTCTCCAGATCATCGGCTCCGACGACCTTCGGGATCGTCCCGGTCGAGTATCTCGGGTTGCCGGGGTCCTCCCGCTCCGGCGAGAACGCTAAGTAGAAGTCCGACCTTGCTTTCAGCCCGGACAGCGCCTCGAGCCTCGGCTTGAGGACTTCGTCGGTGGTCCCCGGATACGTCGTGCTTTCTAAGACCACAAGCTGCCCCTCCCTCAGCGCCTTTCCAATCGCCTCGCCGGTCTGCTCGACGAAACGAAGGTCCGGCTCCCTCGCCGGAGTCAGCGGCGTCGGCACGCAGATCAAAAGGGCATCCGGCTCGTTCAGCCGCCTCATGTCCGAGGTCGCCTCGAAGCGCTTTTCCTTTCGCCATTGTGCTGCCAGCTCGGAAGGGACAGAAAGGATGTACGATTGCCCCGCGTTGAGCTTCTCGACCTTCGTGGCGTCGGTGTCGAAGCCCAAACTCCGGTATCCCGCTTTCACAAACTCCCGCACCAGCGGCAGTCCCACATACCCCAGCCCGATCACTCCGACGACTGCGCTCTTGTCCTCGATCCGATCAAGCAATGTCATGTACGGGTCTCCTGATGTGTCCAGTTATGCAGGTCAGCGCTCTGCGCCACGGATTGGCGGACGACATCCTCTCGGCGCATCGCGTAGATTATCCCTCAACAGCCACGATAAGAAAAGCGCATTTCTTACGAAATGGAAGATGGCTTCTCCGTGAGTGCTTCACCGCAAAGACCGCTGAGGGTGCACAGCCGCGTCGAGGCCTCTCTCTGCGACTTCGCGCCCTGGCGAGAAACAAAAGCGGCGGGGAAACGTCCCGCAAAGGCGCAGGGAGCGCCATGCCGCACAGTACCGCACTGCCAGGTCACCCGACCATGTCACTGGGCAATGTCCGTGGCTCTGCCCCATGGGTGCGGCTACATTTAAGTGGTGGGGGTTGGGGGACGTGTTAGAATGGTTTTACCGGCGAAGCGAAGAGCTGTACAGAAGGATGGAGGCTCTTTGAAATGGATCAGGAGCGATTGAGGGCGGAACTACAGAGGCATGCCCTGGAGA
>JAUYEE010000129.1 GCA_030691545.1 bacterium
CGGAGTCGGCTGGCAGTGTTTGCCCGGGTTGTGCTCAGGTCACCAGACGGGCGCGGACGAATCTCTTGCCGGGGAGTTGACGGATGAGGCGTTTCACTTCCAGGCGGAGGAGAATCACGGAGACCTCTTTGGCGGGGAGACCCGATTGGATGATAATTTCCTCGATGTCCTTTTCCTCGGCGGAAAGGAGGTTGAAGATTTTCTGCTCTTTCTCGTCGAGGAGAGGGGTTGGGCCCTGCCCGGGGGAGCCTTTCTCAACCTTCATGGCCTCAGGAGGAAAGAGGTACTCGAATTCGGAGAGAATGTCGTCGGCGTCCTCGACGAGTTTCGCGCCCTCTTTGATGAGGGAATGATTTCCCTTGAAAGTGAGCGAATCCACCCGCCCCGGCACGGCGAAAACCGACCGGTTCTGATGCACCGCGTGGCTGGCGGTGATCATGGCGCCGCTGTGGCGAGGCGCCTCGCCCACGACCACACCCAGTGATAGCCCGCTGATGATGCGATTGCGGATGGGGAAGTTCATCGGGTCGGGGATGGTGCGCATGGGGAACTCGCTGATGACCGCCCCCGACGAGGCGATGCGGTCCATCAACTCGCGGTTCTCCGGCGGGTACGGATGCGTGAAGCCGCTGCCGAGGACGCCGATGGTTCTCCCTTTGGCTTGAAGGGCGCCCTCGTGGGCGGCGGTGTCAATCCCTCGAGCGAGCCCGCTGACAATCGTGAGCCCCGCGGAGGCGAGCTGGTGGGCGAGTCGCGCGGCGGTGTCCCTCCCGTAGAGAGTGGAACGCCGGCTACCGACAATGGCGATAGCGTGTTTGTCTTTTGGCAAGAGCGTTCCCTTGACGTAGAGGATGATCGGCGGGTCGTAAATCTGCTTGAGGTTTTCGGGGTATTCTTCGTCGAGGAAGGTCAGGATTCGGGCGCCACCTTCCTGGGCCATTTTCAGCTCATCCTCGACAGAGACATGCTGCTGCCAGTGCACGATGCTGTCGCTAATCTTCTTATCTATCCCCCGGACGCGCATGAGCTCGTCCTCCCTCGCGCGGAGAACGGCTTGCGGGCCGCCGAACTGATTCAGCAAGTGCTGAATGCGTATCGTGCCCACCAACGGAAGGCTATTGAGAATGAGTAAGCTTTCGAGGTCCGTCATTGATGCCTTTGTCGCTAAGATACCCGAATCGGGCGCCAGGTCGGCGGACAACGCTCAGAGTCCGCTATTGATCGTCCGCTTTTTTATCGCGCTCTGAAGTTCCTCAAGAGATACGAGGTTTCCCGGGGCAGATTGATATTTCTTAAACCTCCTGTCCAGCTCGCGAATGTGACTTTGCGGAACAGGAACGGCAGATTCGTCCGAAGCAATGCTGTCCCAGAGATCCTCAACCAACAGAATCTTTTCGGCCGCGCTCAATTTGCCGATGTCCGGAATATCTTTCACTCCCACAGGTCGCGTCCTTTCTTCGGAATCCGAGTTATTGACATAATTTCTGCATTCGCTACCCCCTCTTTTCACGCCCGGCTCTCTCCTCGGGACTTGCTGCCGCGGTCCGCATGAAAATACGGAGGCTGGTGGTCCGGGTTGCTACCTGGCGGCTCAGACCGACAACACAGCCCGCCGTGCTACGTTCCCTGGCGGCTTAGGCCGGCAGCACGTCGTGTCGTTGAACCGGGCAGGCGCTTCTTACTGCGGGCCGCACCCTGACGAGCGTGCAGCCACCGTTGAAACGATTTTCGGCTTTCGCCGCTTCGCCGCCCCGCAAGCAATCCCTCAACGCCTATATGCTCGTCGAGGTCGGGCCATTCGACAGCGTAGCCGCCCCCCAACAACTGCCAGTTTTTCCGCTCTTTTGGCGACGCGTGCAACAGGCGCGGATACCACTCCAGTGGAACCAGAATCGTGCGACCATCGTCGAGGTCCACGATGAGTTTGTCTCGTCTCAGAGTGAGGCTAACCACCAAGGGCTTGTGCTCCAACGTTTCAACGCCTTTCTTATTAGGATAGCGAATTGACGAACAGTGTCAAGCCTTGTCGCTGGGTGTGGCTACGTTTCGGTGGCGGCGCGTCGGATCCGTGATCGTTGCCGACACAGGAATGGGTGAATGGAGCCTCCATCACCGTACCGCCGGCATCTTGCCGGCTGTGTCGGGGGCATCTTGCCCCCGGTGGGACTCCCCCAAGGCGAAACATGTTGCCGCTCTGGGTGTCATGTGAGGGCGGGACGGCGGCGGTACGCTTGCTGGGCGCCGCAGGCGCACTGGCCCGGGAGCCACAAGGTCTGCCACTCAAATGTAGCCGCACCCTTGTCACTGGGTGTAGCCACGTATGGTGGGGATGCTCGAATCCCTTGACCCAGAATCCGGGCTGGCCGCCCGCTCGAACAACAGCCATGCCCCGCGATACCAAGCAGCCTTACCGCTCTGATCGCTTGCGCAGGACCTGAGAGAGGGTATCAAGCGGCACGTCGTCGGTGAGGAAGACTTCCCCAACCTTCTTCGCGAGGACGAAGCGGATTTTGTCCCTGACGGCTTTTTTGTCGAAACGCATTCGGGAGACGAGTTGGCCGATGTCCAGGCCGGAGAACGTGACGGGCAGGCCAACGCTCTTGAGCAAGGATTCGATTCTGTCAGCGTCCCCTTTTGGCAGATGGCCAAGCCTCTCGGAAATCTCCGCGGCGACGGCCATGCCGATAGCAACGGCTTCTCCGTGGCGATAGGTCCTGTAATCGCTGAGGGCTTCAATGGCATGCGCCACAGTGTGGCCGAAGTTGAGAATGGCTCGCAAGCCAGACTCCTCTCTCTCGTCTTCCGCCACCACAGCCGCTTTGATGCGGCAGGAGATGGCAATCGCTTTTTCGACAGCGGATGGCTCGAGCGAGAGGATCGCCTCCCAGTTCTCCTCAAGGAACGAGAAGAAATCGGCGTCGCGGATGATGCCGTACTTGATGACTTCGGCGAAGCCCGCCTTCAGGTCTCTCCCATCGAGAGTCCTCAGAACGTCCGGGTCAATGAGGACGAGGGAGGGTTGGTGAAAGGACCCCACAAGGTTTTTGCCTTCGGGAAGATTCACTCCTACTTTTCCGCCGACGCTGGCGTCAACCTGGGCGAGAAGAGTTGTCGGGACCTGGACGAAGCGGATTCCCCGCATATACGTCGCCGCGGCAAATCCCGCGACGTCCCCGACCAGCCCCCCTCCCAGAGCCACGACGAAGGATTTTCTGTCGAGACCGAGAGAGAGCATCTCGTGGTAGAGCCGCTCGACTGTCGCGAGGGTTTTGTTTTCCTCTCCTTCCGGGAACGTGACGACATCAACCCTCAGGCCGGCATCGGCAAGGCTGTTGGTGACGAGTGGGCCGCAGAGGTCTTTCACCCGCGGGTCCGTGATGATGGCGCATTTCGCACCGAGGCGCAGCCCTCCCAGGAAAGCACCGAGTCTCGCGATGCCCCCCGCCTCGATGATGATGTCGTAGCTTCTTTCACCAAGAGATACGGTTATCTTTTCCATTGGAAACCGACCTGCGCGACTGCGGGTAGTGGGTCAGAGGCGCACGCCCCCATTCCAAAACCAAGAAACTTGAGGCGCCCCTTTCAGGCTTGCGATGATACACGCTGCTTTCCGCGCCGTCAATGCGAATGCGGAACCGCCGCGCTGCCGGCTGTGGCTGTATCTAAGGGGTAAAGCTCGTATAGGTAACGCCGCCGTCTCGGCGGCAGTCCCGAGGGCGTCCCGCCCTCGCACCGGGGGCAGGATGCCCCCGAGACAGCCGGCAAGATGCCGGCGGTACACACGGGTCCAGGCACGAGGCCTTGGCTGGTCTCGTTTGACCCCGGAGCACACGCCCACTGAAACACAGCCACACCCCACTGCGTGGCGACGGTTGAGTGCCGCGCGGCCATGTGATAGACTTCGCCCGTGGACACGCGGAAGGATGCCCGTCCTGTAAGGTCTCACAGGCCAAGGCGCAATGAGGAGCCAGACTGCAAATGCCAGAAAAAACGATCGAAACGATCCTTCGGCGGCATTCCGGTCGGGAGTTCACCGGCGGGGAAATCCCTGACGAGCACATGAACCTTCTCATGGAGTGCCTTCGCTGGTCGCCGTCGGCTGGGAACGTGCAGCCGTGGTTTTTCTATGTCGTGAAGAGCCGCGGTGCGAAACGCGCGCTCGCGGAGGCGGCCTTCCATCAGGATTTCATTGGGGACGCCGCGGTTGTGTTCGTCGTGTGCGCGGAGCCGGAAGCCGCCGCAGCGGTCTATGGGGAAAGAGGCCGCAGCCTGTACTGCCTCCAGGACACTGCGGCTGCCGTGGAAAACCTTATTCTCGCGGCGACCGCGCTCGGTTACGGGAGTTGCTGGATCGGAGCCTTCAACGAAGGGATGGCTCGGAAGGCTCTTGAGATACCTCGACACCTTCGTCCGGTCGCCATCGTCCCCGTGGGGCCCGGTGAACCGATTTCCCGATTCCCCGGCCGTAAGAATGCTTCTGAGGTCTTCGAGGTCGTGGAATGAGAGAACGAGGAGGGGAACCGTGCTCTGTCTTGGCATAGAAACATCCTGCGATGAAACTGCCGCGGCTGTCGTGCGCGACGGAAGGGAGATCCTCTCCAACATCATCGCCACGCAGCTCGACCTCCATGCCGAATACGGCGGGGTGGTGCCGGAGCTTGCGTGCCGGCGGCACGCGCAGCTCATCGACAGGATTGTGGAAAAAGCGCTGAAGGAAGGCGGCGTGAGCTTGAAGGACGTGGGCCTGGTCTCCGTTGTGCAAGGGCCGGGGTTGATCGGGGCACTGTTGATCGGCGTCAACTTCGCGAAAGGGCTGGCATGGAGTCGAGGTCTTCCGCTGGTCCCCACCAACCACGTGGAAGCTCACGTTTACTCCTGTTTCATGTCGAACCCGCAAATGGAGCTTCCGGCGATCGGCTTGGTCGCCTCCGGGGGGCACACTTCCCTATTCATCATGGAGAACGTGGGGCGCTACCGAAAGCTCGGCGAAACGACGGACGATGCGGTGGGGGAATCGTTTGACAAGGTCGCATCGCTCTTAGGGCTGCCGTACATGGGGGGGCCGCACGTCGAGAAGCTCGCCTTGAAAGGCGACGCGAATGCCATTCCTTTCCCTCGCGGTTTGAGCAAGAAGAAGAAGAGCTATGACTTCAGTTACAGCGGGCTGAAGACCGCCGTCCTTTACCACGTGAAGGGGTACGGGAACAAGAAGCGGGACCCCGACAAGCTTTCCGACCAAGAGAAAGCGGACGTCGCGGCGAGTTTTCAGGAGGCGGCCCTGGAGGTTCTTGTCCAGAAGTCCCTCCGGGCGGCGGAGCAGTTCAGGGCAAAGAGTATCGCCGTAGGCGGCGGCGTCTCGGCGAACCAGCGGCTGCGAACGCTCTTCGCCGAAGGCGCCCGAAATCTCGCGCTCCCGGTTTACTTCCCGGAGAGGCGGCTGTGTACGGACAATGCCGCCATGGTCGCCGGATTGGGGCACTGGCTCTACGCCCAAGACCCCGGCTCCGCCACCTACGACTTCGACGCCAGGGCGAGCATGGACTTCCTGCGATAGCGGCTCACAGACGAGGACGGCTAAACGCTTTCCCGAATGACACGGCCGCCGCCTTGGGGGTCGTGACAGGAGGCGCCACTTCCGTCTGCCCTATTCTCCCTCCCCGCTCGACGTGCCCGTCCACGAAAGCAGTGTTCCTCTCGCCGCGGTGATTTAGCTGCTTTTCCCAGATCATGACAGTCCGGCCGGGGTCCTTAACCTCTCCGAGCTTCTGGCCAGGCAGCCTCAACTCGTAATCGCTGTCCGCGTCAATATCCACCACCTTCTTCACAGCCTTGCCTGACCTGTGAATCGGGCACAGGAAGACATCCGTGCCCGGAACATATTCGGGATGGAGGTCCGACAGCTTGGATGGGAGCACATCGTCGTGGTCGTTCGCGTACATCATGCAGGCGACGGAGAGCTGCCTGAGATTGGACAGGCAGGCCGTTTCCTGGGCCCTACCTCTTGCGCTCGCCAACTTAGGAAGGACGTACATCACCGCCATCTGCGCCAGAATCTGCTCGGCTCCCCCGGAATCGGAGAAGGATTCGCTGAGAATCCCTTTCCCGTCCCAGGACAGACGCCCGCCCGCGGACCCGAAGTACTGCGAGATTCGCCCCAATTTGCCCATCATCTCCGCGCCAACTTGCGTCGCCGCAAGGCCGCCGAACGTCCCGTAAAGGAAATCGTAAATCTCCTTCATATTCACGTAGGAAGTGACAGTCCCGCTAGGAGACAGCTTGCTGAACACCCGCTGAAAGTCCGGGTTATCTTTCAGCGATTTTTCTCCCTGATGGACATCCACAATCTTCTTGACGAGGTTGGCGTGAACGCTCACGACTAAGAAGTCGCCGACGACGGCAAAAGCTGGGCGCATCAAAGGCAGAGCCGCGATGCCAGCGGCCATCCCTCTGCCCCCTGGCATCAACGACACGGAGGTGATGGCAACGCCCTTGTAGTCCTGAGTCGTTCGCATGACGGAGGCACCGATTCCCTTCTCCAGCGAAGCGATGAGCTTGTCTATCGCAGCTTGCGCCTTTTCAGCATCCTTCACCTCAAGCAGAAGGAACGTTGGCGGAAAGCCGAGAACCTCCGGAACCTTCAGCGCGACGCACATCTCGCTGCCAAACGGGGCCAGCAGGTCGTCCCTTATCTGGAAGCCCAGCTTCTCCTCCACTCCCCGAATCCCCGCCGAAAGGCGTTCCCACTCGCGGTTGCCGTGGAGGGACAAAAAGGTTTCTCGGAGCGCCCCCATCAACTCATCATAAAACACCGCCTTGTCCCCTAAGGAGAACGCGTACAGGACCGTGCAATCCGCCGGGACGTAATTGACGACCTTCGGCGGCGGGACCTCTTTCGCTAAGAGTCCCAGAAAACCCTTCGGCTGCGACCCCGTGAAGAGATACCACTTGCCCAGAGACGCTGTGCCCAGAGTCTCTCCTCCGAGTCCGATGGCCTTGATGCTATCCAAGCCCGAGACTCTCAGAATCGTCGCCACTTTCTCCGGCATCACGGGCCTCCCCGATTCCAGAAGAGCCGCCGTGTTCGCGTAAATGACAACATCGCCCACAGCCCTGCGGACCTCCTGGAGGAGCTCGCTTTCGGCAAGCGTCTTTGCAGGGAACTTCCTGTCAAGGATGCTCTCCATAATCTCTCTGCCGAGGGTAGCGATGAAGAGGCCATCGGCGATCGTATAGCAGGCCACGAACGGCGCCGGGCGAGCGAACGAGAGTTGTTCTACCTCGTACGCACCGTGGGTGAAAGTGATCCTCTGAACACCGATCCGGTTGAGCAACGGATGGATTTGCTCATTAAAGTACTTGCGGAGGGCCGCCTCCTTTTCCGCATCCGGAACATCCGCAAGGAGGACCACTCCAGGGATGCCGGGGCCCGGGGGGATGTTCTTGACCGCAATCGCGACTCTCTTGTGGAAGACCTTTGTAAGGGGCTCGATATACGCCGTGTAGAACTCCTTTGCCCGCTCGAACTCCGGCTGTCCTTCCATCAGCGAGATGGGGTTGATTTCTTCCAGAATCTTATAGGCGTTTGAGCCCTTCAGCTCCCGCACAAACGCCGTAGTATCCGAGGCGTACATATAGAAGATAGTGTCCTCGGGAAGCATTTTCTCGAAAGCCATCTCGGATAGCTTCGGCAGGCTTGCTTCCTCACACGGCGTCCCTACCAAAACGCACAACCCACAAAGAATCCACACGAGTCTCAGTGTTCTCATCGCTCTATCCTCCTATGCTTTCTCCGCGGGGAACCCCCGCCATTGAAAGCTGCGCTTCAGTCGTATCTGCAACCATCTCACCTTCGTGCCATGCTTGACATTACCGGCTTTCTGCCTCGCCGCCCAGGATTCGCCTCTCCACGAAGTTCCACGCGTTGAGCGGGTTGAGCCGGTCCGCCGACTTCACAATCCTTTCCCAGCCGTAGTCTCTTAACTGAGCCACTTGCTGGGGGATGCTGGTCACCTCGTTGTACAGCGCGCTCGGATCGCCCACGGTCTCCTGGAGGAGCGTTGCGTAGGCGCGGTTGAGGAAGTCCGAACCGGGACTCGGCTGCGGGGTCGCAAGCACTTTCGCAATCCTCACGTACGGGGACAGCGGGTGCTCCGGATGTTCTCGCTCTACGCCCTCGAGGAGCTGCCGCGCCCCCGCGTAGTCGCCTTGCCTGATCAGCAATTCCGCCTTCTGGAGACCTTCCACAACCGCCAGGTCTTTCGAATCGCTCCCGCCGCGGACGGCGAGGGCCTTCTGAATCTCATTCAACTGAGCGTATGCGCTCTCGGTCAACTTGTCTCCGAAAACCATCTTCATCTTCTGCACCCCGAGGACGAGACGCTGGGCATCCGCTCTATCGGCAGCGACGGACCCCTTGCTCTGGACCGAGTCCAGTTTCGCCACTCTCGCGCCGGGGTGCGGCTCATCGCGTCCGCCGAGTACCTGAACGGCCGCGAAGTACCCTGCGCTGAAAATCACACACGCGGCTGGCACACCCGCCAGCACCCTTCGGGCGCGGGGAAACCACAGCGTCAGAATACTGGTCTTGGGCTCTGCCTCTGAACGAATGCGTGCCTTCAGCCGCGTGAGAAACGCGGGGGAGGACTCAACCGGCTGCCAGGCGCCGGCCCAGTGCATGACCTTGCGAGCTTCTGACAGTCGCCGACTACATTCTTCACAAGCCGCCAGGTGCTCGCGGATTAGAGAAGCGTTTTTCAGACTTGCCTCTCCATCGAGGAATCCTGTCAACATCTTCTGAACCTTCTTGCACCTCATGGCTATCACCTCTCTATTGTCGGCCTGTCGCGGCCGACGTCATGGCTCAGGCTTCGGCAACGTCGGCGCCCGCCGCCCCAGACAGCGACGACAGCGCCTCCGCCGGTAACCTCCGCAGTTTCGCCGCCAGCTTCTTGACGGCGGCGTGCTTACGAGAAGCCACCGTGCCGGGCGAGCAACCGACCAGACGAGCGATTTCTTCGTAACTCATCTCTTCATAAAAACTCAGCGTAAAGACCTGCCGCTGCTTGAGAGGCAACGACACGATAGCTTCCTGAAGCCGTTGCTCTGCGTCCTTTCGACTTAGCGCCGCCACCGGGCTATCGCTTCCATCCACCAGCACCGCGTCTAAGCTTACCCGACCGTCCTCCCGGCTCTCTTCAATGGAAACAGTGGCTGGCAAACTCTTCAGCTTGCGAAAGTGCATTCGGCACATGTTGACGGCAATTTTGTAAACCCAGGATGAGAAGCGGTAATCCGGGTTGTACGTATGCTTTTTCCGGAAGACCGCCAGGAACGTGTCCTGAGCGATCTCTTCGGCTGTCGCGAAATGCGCCACCTGCCGGTACACGAAATTCGTAATCTTTGGGGCGTACCGATTCACCAGTTCGTCGAACGCGGATTCCGAACCATTCACAAATGCCACCATCAATTGCTCGTCGGAGCTTGGCCTGATTTCCGCCTCATTGCCCATAAGCTGCGCCCTGTCCACACGTTAATATGCAAGCCGCTGAACAACTCTTCATTTTTCTTTGCAACGTCCTTGCGCCGAAACGGGTTAGACCAGGGACAAAACTCACCCGCGTTGTGCTTCGTATGTCGCGCTAACACAATACGAAAAAAACTTTCCTTCCATCCCCTTACCTTCTGCCATCTTATACCGAATCTCCGCGCGACCGCGAATTTTTCCTTGCCACGCTTTTGGTCTGCTCATACACTCGCCGCGAAAGGCGCAGGAGAGAACAAGGAGTGTTAATAACCTGTGAATAGCTTGTTTGTTCGCCCGCGCCTGTCCGCGTGGAGCCTCGCTGGGGGGGACACCACGTTTCGGTCGCGGAGGGGGTGTGTATCCATTCACCCCCTCCGCGGCCACACATAGTCTCGTTGGTGTTGTTACAACTCCTTGAGCTGGCGCTTCTTACAAGGCCTGCTGGCAGATGGCGTCGTCGCTGCCTGGGAGTTGTTTCCTTCCAGCCCGTTTGCACGGCACCGCCCGTGTGGTTACTCCGCCAACAAAAACACCTTATGACATGGCTGTGGATAACTTTCCCTTCAGAAAGGAGCGCGCATTGAATCCGCCGGGGGTGTGGGACGCTATTATTTCGGCCATTCGCGGCCAGATGCAGGAGGATACTTTTCATCGCTGGTTCGGCTCCTGTACCGTTCGCCACGAGTCTCCGGAAGAGCTGGTGATTGAGGCGCCAAGCATCTTCTACAAGAACTGGATTCTGGAGCACTACGGGCAGTTCATCCAGAGTACCTATGAGAAGCACGCGTCCCCTGGGGCAAAATTCCGCATTGTGATTGCCGGGGATGCGGAGTCGCCCGGCGCCGCCTCGGACAACGGTGCGGAGCGCAAGCGCCGTATCCGTCGTCAACAGCCCGTTCCCCCTTCGAACAATGGGTGCAGGCTCAACCCGAAGTACACCTTCGAGAACTTCATCGAAGGGTCGTGTAACCGCTACGCCCGGGCCACGTGCCTCGCTGCGGCGGAGTCGCCGGGGAGCGCCTACAACCCCATCTTCGTTTACGGAGGCGTTGGATTGGGCAAGACCCACCTGATGCAGGCCGTGGGGCATTTCATGCTTTCGGCGCCAAACGGCGTCCGGATTCACTACGTCTCGAGCGAGAGCTTCACCAACCATCTCATTCACAGCCTGCAAACGCGCCACATGGACGAGTTTCGGCGAAGTTACCGCGACGCGAACGCCCTGCTCATTGACGACATCCAGTTTCTTTCTGGGAAGGAGCGGACGCAGGAAGAGTTCTTCCACACGTTCAACACCCTGTTTGACCTCCGCAGCCAGATCATTATCTCCTCCGACCGCCCGCCGAGTGAGCTCGCCGACATGGAGGCGCGGCTGGTTTCACGATTCCAGTCGGGCGTTGTCGTGGACCTCCAGGTACCGGACCTCGAAACGCGAACCGCCATCCTACTCACCCACGCGAGGAACCTCCAGATTCAACTGTCGGAGGAAGTTGCTTTCTTCATCGCAGAGAAGGCCCGCTTTAACATCCGGGAACTTGAGGGCGCCCTGCTACGCGTCGGCGCGTACTCTTCCTTGATGAAGCACCCCGCCACCGTCGCAACCGCTCAATATGCGCTGAAGGACTTCCTCCTGCGGGAGGCGTCTCACAGAACAAGCCTTGAGGCAATCCAGAAGAAGGTTGCCGACTGCTTCGACATCCGCATTGCGGACATGCAGAGTCGCCGGCGGCCCAAAATGATCGCTTTCCCACGGCAGGTCGCCATGTATCTCTGCCGGGAACTCACGGATCACTCCCTTCACGAAATCGGCGAGGCTTTCGGGGGGCGCAATCACGCCACTGTCATTCACGCGCACCGTCTCGTGGCAGAGAAGCTCAATTCGGACAGCAAGCTGCGGCTCATCGTCACGCGACTCAGGGAGGAGCTGTCTCGCCCTTGACGGCGGCTGCACTGGTGCTTTTGAGTCATCGGGGGAGCTGCACATAGATTTCTGCTGCTGCCGTTACACACGCGCCCGCAGGCCGGTTCCTGTGAAAAAAGGTTTAACTCCTTCTTCACATTATGTTATCATTTTGTGAATAGCTGATGGCGGCTCTCCAGAGCCTCCCCGCTTCACATAGTGTTAACGTGCTATGCACACGGCAATCTTGCTTAAGACAGCACGGACTGAACATGTTCACACGCTCTACGACTTCTACTTATGCTTTCTGACAAACAAAAACCGTAGTATTCCTTATGACAAGAGAGGTCCCCATGAACTTCACTGCCCAGAAGGCTGACCTGGTAAGCGCCCTTCAGAAAACACATGCAATTGTCGCATCCAAAAGCACGCTGTCTATTCTAGCGAATGTGCTGATCGAGACAAATGAAGGAAAGTTGGTTTTTACAACCACGAACCTCCAGGTGGGTATTCGGTGTGAGTCGCCTGCCAATATCACGGCGCCTGGGGCTACGACCCTCCCAGCTCGTTTTCTTTTTGCCATCGTGCGAGAGCTGCCTTTGGGAGACGTGCTGGTTGAGGTTAATGATGAGAATGTCGCCAGCATTCGCTCCGGCGAAGCCTTTTTCCGGTTGTTAGGCATTTCAAAAGAGGAATTTCCCAAGGTCGCGGAGTTCGAGGGCAAACCGCTGTTTTCGATGCCGCAGAAAAGTCTAAAGGAAATGCTCCGGAAAACTTCGTTCGCGGTTTCGCGGGAGGACCCGAGGCATTTTCTTACTGGCATGTATTTCTCGATCAGCGAAGGACGGCTTCTTCTGGTTGGGACGGATGGACGGCGACTCTCGAGAATTTCCCATGAGATAGCCACCGAGGAGGGATACACAGGTAACTTCATCGTCCCCATAAAAGCAATCGAGGAACTCGAGAAGATGATTGGCGAGGACGGAGATGTGCACGTGTACCTGTCGGGGAATCAGGCCGGATTTCGCCTGGGGACAGACCTGCTCGTCTCGCTCTTGATTGATGCAAGGTTTCCAGATTATGAGGGGGTTATTCCGAAAACAGGTGCAGTGACCGCGAGTCTCAACCGGGAAGAATTCGCTGCGACTGTCCGCCAGGCGGCGCTGGTGACGAGCGAGCAGTCAAGTTCTGTGAAGCTCAACTTCACTTCAAACGAACTGGTAATCAGCGCTCACTCCCCGGAGGTTGGGGAAGCGAGGGTTGTCATGCCCGCGAAGTTCAGCGGGGAACCGCTCGCTATTGGGTTTAACCCGACCTGCCTTCGGGACGTTCTCAACTGTATGGATGAAGAAGAGATAACGCTCCAGCTTACGGATTCCGTAAGCCCTGGGGTCGTTAGCGGCGAAGGAAGCTTCCTGCATCTAATCATGCCAATGCGGCTGCCGGAGGGGGAGATTTAGGTTTTTACAGGAGTCCGGAGGAAGTGTGACGGCACGTCGGGAACCTTGGGTAGGGCTGGGAGAGGTCATTCCGGCGGTTCTCGCCTCTTGGAAGGAGCGGGCAGACTCGCCGTTAGAGGTCATTCGCGCGAATTGGGGTGCTGTAATTGGAATGCCCGCGGCAACGCACACGGCTCCGTTGTCTCTCCGGGGAAATGTCCTTGTCGTCGCGGCGGACAGTTCTGTCTGGGCGAGCGAGGTTTCAGGGTTTCAGAGACGAGCCATCATCGCATCTTTGAACAAGCTTCTGGGCAACTCGGTGGTAAAAGACCTTCGAGTTGTGTCTCGACGCTTTTCCCGCAGTGCAAATTCCTCAGGAGAGCTTCATGACGAACGGTCCGGTGAAATATGACGCGACGACCATAACTGTCCTCGGTGGGATAGAAGCGGTCCGCAAACGTCCAAGCATGTACATCGGCGACACGGCTTCAGGCGGCTTGCACCATCTTGTTTATGAAGTGGTGGACAACAGCGTAGATGAAGCGATGGTAGGGGCTTGCACAAAGATCGAGGTCGTAGTGCACGTCGAAGGGAGTGTCACCGTGACGGACAATGGGAGGGGGATTCCCGTGGACATCCACCGGACGGAAAAGAAGCCAGCGGTGGAGGTTGTGCTGACGATGCTGCACGCCGGCGGCAAATTTGATCACCAGAGCTACAAGGTCTCCGGGGGCTTGCACGGCGTAGGGGTCTCGGTCGTGAATGCCCTCTCCGAATGGCTCGAGGTCGAGGTCCGAAGAGACGGAGGCGTGCATCACCAGCGGTTTGAAAGAGGGAAAGCCGCCGGCCCCCTCAAGGTGATGGGGAAAAGCAAGAAGACGGGGACGAAAGTCACGTTCAAGCCCGACCCGCAGATTTTCGGACCGGAGGTGAAGCTCAGTTTTAGCACGCTGTCCGAGCGACTCCGGGAGCTGGCGTTCCTGAATAACGGTCTGGCCATCACAATCAAGGACGAGCGAACCGGTCAGGAAAATGCGTTTAGGTACACCGGCGGGATCGTCTCTTTTGTGGAGCACCTCAACCGGAACAAGACACCCCTCCATAGGAAAGTGATTCACTTCACCGCCACGAGGGACAATGTGGAGGTGGAGGTCGCGATGCAGTTCCACGACGGCTACCAGGAAAACATCCTGACGTTTGTAAACAACATCAACACCATCGAGGGCGGGACGCACCTCAGCGGTTTCCGCTCAGCCCTCACGCGAACCATCAACAACTACATCCGCGCGAACAACCTGGCGAAAAACGAGAAGATAGCCCCTTCCGGAGAAGACATGCGGGAGGGGTTGACGGCGATCCTCAGCCTGAAGGTCATGGACCCTCAGTTCGAGGGGCAGACCAAAACCAAGCTCGGCAATAGCGAAGTCGCGGGCATCGTCGAATCCGTGGTTAATGAGCAACTCGGCGTCTTCCTTGAGGAGAATCCTCCCGATGCGCGGCGAATCACGGAGAAGGTCGTGCTTGCCGCCCGGGCCCGCGAGGCTGCCAGAAAAGCGAGGGACCTGACTCGCCGCAAGGGAGCCCTCGACAGCGGCTCTCTCCCCGGGAAGCTCGCCGACTGTGCGGAAAGAGACCCTCAGATCTGCGAGTTGTACATCGTCGAGGGGGACTCCGCCGGCGGCTCCGCGAAGCAGGGGCGGGACCGGCGATTCCAAGCGATTCTCCCGGTTCGCGGGAAACTGCTCAATGTCGAGAAGGCACGTGTTGACAAGATTCTGCGAAACCAGGAAATCCTCACCATGATTATGGCGATTGGCACAGGCGTCGGCGAGGATTTCGACGTCAGCAAGCTCCGCTACGGCAAAGTCATCATCATGACAGATGCCGACGTGGACGGCCTGCACATACGCACTCTTCTTCTGACGTTCTTCTATCGGCAGATGCCCGAGCTTGTTCGCCGGGGGCACATCCATATCGCACAGCCGCCGCTTTACGGGGTCAAAACCGGCAAGAAGCAGGTCTATGTTCAGGACGACAGCGAGATGGACAATTTCCTTCTCCAGAATGGAATGGAGGGCATCCGAGTGACCCGGGCGGGGAGCGACAAGGAGCTGACGCGTGCTCAGCTCGAGAAAATCGTCGCTGAGTTGGTTCGGGTGGAACATCTTCTCGGGGCGATTTCGCGCAAGGGAATCGACCCTGTCGAGTACCTCGCTGCCCAGGACAAGAAGACCGGCAAGCTCCCCCTCTATCGTGTCACTGTGGACGGAGAAGAGAAATTCGTTTTCTCGGACGAGGAACTCAGGGAGATCGCCTCCGCCGAAGAGGCGCAGCGAGGTGGGGAGATGGAGATGCTCTCCGACGAGGAAAATGGAGAGGCTGTCGGAGAAACCGGCATTAAGGTCTCCGAGTTGTACGAGTCCCGTGAGCTGGAGAAGGTCATCCAGTCCCTCGCGAAACTCGGCGTGGACGCCAGCCACTTCTTTGAGGCAAAGCGCCCAACCTACTCGCTCAGCGAGGGCAACGGCACAATCGAGGTGAGTTCTCTCAAGGAACTAGTCGAAACCATTCGGCGGCTCGGCAAAAAGGGCATCACCCTCCAGCGGTACAAAGGGCTGGGCGAGATGAATCCGGAGCAACTGTGGGAGACCACCATGGACCCCGACAAGCGGGTCATTCTCAAGATTGTCTTGGAGGACGCGGTTGCCGCGGAGGAGACCTTTTCGATGCTGATGGGTACGGAAGTGGCGCCGCGCAAGGACTTCATCGAGACCAGCGCCCGCTGGGTGCGAAACCTCGATATTTGACAGCCGGGGGGGCTAACGGAATCTCTCGACGTGGTTCCTTACGGGCATTGGCTCGGTTCCGTGCCGCCGCGGCCGAGGAAAAGCACCATGAAGGCATAAGGGGAAACGCTTGCCATCTCGGCGTCATCTGGAAGGTGAGCTGCCCGGATGGGGGGGGGCGTCGGCAGGCTCAGCGGATCGCGCTGTGGGGACGGTACGTGACGGACAGGACGATGTACTTCACCTTCGGGGTTGCGGCAATATCCACGAGAATCTCCCCATCGCTTCGCAGGAAAGCATCCGGCCCCTTCTCCTCGAGCACCCAGGGGATAACGACATCCGGCGTGGAAGTCGCGTATTGTTCCCCAGGGAACACAAGGTTGAATTCGATGACGTTCTCGCCGTCGAAGTGTGATTGAAGAACTCGGCCTGTCGGGCTGGCGATTTCCGGCGCGGCCGCAACGCGAAAGCCCTGCAGAAGATTCTCGACGCTGAACTGGAGGTTGCCCGGGGCGTACATGAAGACCTTAAGGCGAAAACGAGGCGAGGAGTTCTGGTACGTCATCAGCGGTTGCGCCTCCGACACAGGGATGAGCCGTCGGCTCGCCCCGCCCTTGGGCTGGCAGCCTCCGAAGACAGTCGCAGCGAGGAGAATAAGAGCGAAAAAAGTCTTGCGCACTGTGCGTGTTCCTGGTATCCTTTCGTCTGCTCGTACGGGCCTGCTCGTCGAGGATTAGTCTAACGGTTCACGCAAACTCGGTCAAGGGATAAGCCAGCACCTCCGGTAACGCGCCGGGGCGGACTCGGCGGCAGACTCAAAACCCGGCGCCGGGCGTCAAGAGCGTTCCGCTTAGTACACCCGTTCGTAAATACGGTAGCGTATCGAACCGTATGGGACCGTCCTTTTGACAGGATAACAGGATGCTCAGGATGCTCAGGATGCTGCAAAACAGCATTAGGCAAATCCGGATAATCCTGTAATCCTGTCGAAAAAACACGTCACCGAATTTATGAATCAGAGCACTCAGTCAGGAGAAAGATGTGCAGCGTTCCCAGCTTCTAATGAAACGGCGAAGTCTCCGCGGGATCAAGAAGCCGACGTTCCCGAAGGGGTACGCCCTGCGAACCTACCAGGAAGGGGACGACGCACACTGGGCGCGCATCATCTCTAAGGCCTTCCGCACGCAGTGCCCTCCAAGCGTCTTCTGGCGGGAGATCGCCGACCAGAAGCTTTTCCGCCCTGAGAGAGTTTTCTTCCTTCTCCACGAGGGCAAGCCCGTCGGCACCGCCACCGCCTGGGCCAAGCCCGAGTTCGGCTCGCGGGCTGGCTATGTCCACATGGTGGCGCTTGTCCCCGAACACACCGGCAAGCGGCTGGGGAAAAAGCTCACTACGGCGGTCCTATGGTATTTCACCGAACAGGGATTCACCTCCGCTTTCCTCCACACTGACGACCACCGTCTCCCTGCCATAAGAATCTACCTGGAGTTGGAGTTCGAACCGGTCGTCGAAGGCGAGGACGACCAAAAGCGCTGGGTCGAGGTCTTCCGCGACCTGAAAAGGCCCGAGCTTGCCCACCGATACTGTGGTGAGGAGTAGAAGCAAGACTGCTCTGCCCGCTCGCGGCCCCCACCCGGAGCACGGCAACTTCTGCGCGCGGGGTGCGCCAACGTCGCTGCTGGAGCTCGCCGATAAAGCAACTTATCGGGTCATTCCCCCAGGGCCTAACCCGGTCGCCGTGCGCTGTCACTGACTTTCACAGACGCGGTAGAAGCGCTGAGAGACTTCGGAGGGGGATGGCGTTGTGCCGGAGGCCGGGCCATCCGTCCAGCACGTCTCGCCATAGCCCGCCGAAGGGACAGCATCAGCCGCGACGTTCCAGTTCACAAGGTCATCGCTGTACTCCACTCGATACGCCCTCCCCTCCAGGCTCGGCCAGGTGATTGTGGTCTCGCCCGGATTGGGAGTCGTCCGAACAGACAAGACGCCCCGGCGGGCGCAGATGATGTAGCTGCCGTAAGGAGTGGCGTGGGTAGATGCCTCCGCGTAGGCGACGGTGGCGTTCAACCCCGTCCCCCATAGGGACGGCGCAACCTCGTCCAAGAAAGGATGTGTCGCTATCTGGTGGGTCGTGACACCGTCCCAGTAGAAGACGGCTGCTTCACGCGAAAGCGGGTAGGCTTGCCACGCGACGGTCCCATCGTAAAGCGATGGGTTGGTGTCATCGTAGTCGTTGTCGGTGACCAGGGTAGTCTGACCGGACAGGATGTCGAACAGAAAGATTTCAGCGTCGTGACCGTCGGAGGCGTGATAGGCGATTTTGTTTCCAAATAGCGACGGCGCCTCGCCGGGGCCGACGACGACGGGGGGCGGCAGCGGCCCGGGGTCTCCGGGCGGCGGCAGGGGGAGGTACACGATACTGCCGCCGGAGCACCAGGCCAGAGCGGCTTCGTAGAGAGACGGTCCGGTGTCTTCCAGCTCGTTATCGGTAACCCGTATGACGCTGGTTCCGTCCCAGAATTCTATCTCCCAGTCGTCGCTCGAGGCGTTCTCAGCACTCCGCACCTGCCACGCGATGCCTCGCTGATGGAGCGAGGGGAAGGCACGCCAAGACGCGTGGTCCCAGGTGATGCGCGCGAGGCCCTGGCCGTCGAGGCGGAAGATTTCGGTGTAGGTGTACCGAGGCTGTACCGGGCCCGCGTCGGGCGGCCAACTGTCGCTGAGGGTGAAAGCAATTGCCGAGCCGAACAGGGACGTGGAGCCGACGGATCCCCAAGGCCAATCGGGCGGGACCGGGTCTATGGGGGTGAGGTAGGATATTGCGCTGCGGTCCCAGAAGGCGAGAGCCTCGCCGGACTCCGGGGAGTCCGCGGCCCAGGATACCCCACCGGAGGCCGCTGAAGCGCCGCCATCGTTCCGGAGCGCGGGGTACCGGGGTTGATCGGGGAGGAGATAGGATAGTGAGGTGAAGTGCCAGCCGGGCGCCGAGGGTTCCCCGCGGCCGGGGAAGACAAGCCGCCGGGGATCCTCCGGGTCCACAATGCCTGCGACGGTTGTGTCAGGGGTGGCAATAACCTTTGCTGTCGAGCCGCTCGACGCTTTCAGGAAGGCCGGTCGAAACCGGAGCTGGTCCCCGCGTGTTGTGTACACAATCGGGTGCGCCAGGGTTTTTCCCGCGGAAAGGCCGTAAGCGCACTCGCGCAAGACGAAGCCGTCGGGAGTCGGCTCCCAATGGGGATTCGAGGGCTGGAAGTTGCCCTGTGCATCCCTGTAACAGATACCCGATCCTTTTTCGATCACGCGACTTTCGAGGTTCTGAGTCTCTTCGGTCCCGTCGTCTCTGCGCACCTTGACCTCCTCCTGAACAGACCACACGCTCGTGTTGTAATCCCTGCGGTCAACGAGTTCGACGCTTGAGGAATCGGCGGCAGGTGCGAGGGCGGGAGCTTGGCTCATGGCTTCATTCGGCTCAGTGGCCGTAAGTTGCTCCCCCCCCCAGGAACTTGCAGAAGAAGGAGCGTGCTTGCGGCGAGAAGGATGGAAACAGACGTACCCCTTGCTTGGAGAGCGTTTTTGCTTTTCATGGCTTTACCCCTCCTGTAGTTGGCGCCTCAAAAAGCTGTCACCACGTTATTTACGTGTGATGTTTCTTTACCACCGCCCGCGCGAGCTGTCAAGATGTTTTTTTCAGAAATCCCAAGGCCTCACTTCCCGGTGAACTCACCGCAGAGAGCGCGGAGGACACAGAAGAGGAATTTCCGATTTCCGATTGCGGATTTTGGGGAAAGGCGTCTCTCTTTTGCCGCCGAGTGGCTCAGTGGAAGGGGGCATAATCAGTGACGGTTCAAATCTTTTGACAATGGGGCAAGCGTCTGTTAACTTAGTTATCCACAGAGGAATCGCGGGGCGAGACCAAGCACCTCTCGTGGCAGGAGCGGTCTTTTTCTTTTACGTGAAAGGCAATCATCAGGAGCAAAACGAACTTATGGAGATGAAAAAACTCGTCTCTCTGTGCAAGCGGAGAGGGTTCATCTACCCAAGCAGTGAAATCTACGGCGGAATCAATGGCTGCTGGGATTACGGCCCCCTCGGCACGGAGATGAAGCGAAATATCAAGGACTTTTGGTGGAAAGATATCGTCCATGGGCGAGACAACGTCGTGGGGATGGACGCGAGCATTCTCATGCACCCCGATGTCTGGAAAGCCTCCGGACACGTGGATAGCTTTTACGACCCCATGGTGGACTGCAAATCGTGCAAGAGGCGGTTTCGCACCGATGAGGTGGAGGACCGCAAATGCCCGGAGTGCGGCGGCGAGCTGACCGAGCCGCGTTCCTTTGAGCTTATGTTCAAGACGTTTTTAGGAGCGGTTGAGGAACGGGCTTCGACCATTTACCTGCGTCCGGAAACCGCGCAGGGCATCTTCGTGCAGTATCTGAATGTCCTGAACGACTCGCGTCAAAAAATCCCCTTTGGCATCGGCCAGATTGGGAAAGCCTTCCGCAACGAAGTCAATCCCCGCAACTTCACCTTCCGCTCGCGAGAATTCGAGCAGATGGAACTCGAGTTCTTCATCGCCCCGAGCGGGAACACGGAGTGGTTCGACTACTGGGTGAACGAGCGGATGCGATGGTACAAGGACCTCAGCATCAAGGAACAGAACCTGCGGATTCGCGAGCATCGTCCGGAGGAACTGGCGCATTACGCGAAGAAGTGCGTGGACGTGGAGTACCAGTTCCCGTTCGGCTGGCAGGAGCTTGAGGGCATCGCCGACCGGCAGGATTTTGACCTATCCCAGCACGCCAGGTTCAGTGGAAAGAACATGACCTACCACGACGAGAAAAGCGGGGAGCCGTTCATCCCGCACGTGATTGAATCGTCGGCGGGGGTGGACCGCATCCTCCTGACGCTCCTTGTGGACGCGTACGACGAGGAGCCGGAACGGGTTGTGCTTCGTTTATCGCCCAGGATAGCTCCGATCAAGGTCGGCGTTTTCCCGCTACTCAAAAAGCCGCCCCTTGTGGAGAAAGCTCTTGAACTCGAGAAGATCCTGCGGGACTGCTTCACAACCTTCTACGATGAAGTGGGCGCCATCGGCAGACGATACCGCCGCCAGGATGAGGTCGGCACCCCCTGTTGCGTTACCGTTGATTTTCAGACGCTGGAAGACGATACGATAACGCTGAGAGACCGGGATTCGATGGAGCAGACGAGAGTCCCCGCAAGAGAAGTTTCATCGCAAGTGTGGGACTTCCTCTACCAACGGACTTGAAGCGCATCTATGGAGTTACCACAAAGACACAAAGGCACAAAGGATGACAGCATGTATCCTCCTGGGTGTCTTTATGCCGTGGTGGTTGATAAGGACACATGAAAGAGGCCGTCAAGGAAAGAAACCCCGCGCCCCGGCCGGGTCTGGCGGGTGAGGTAGGCACTCCGAGCGCCGTGGCGTCCAGTGCCCCCCGCCTGGGCGCCGGCTGCCCGACAGCCCTCGGGCCCCGGGTGTGCCGTGCCCGCGCAGCGGGAACAGGACGCTGCTTGCGTCCGGCAGACTTCGGTCGGAAGACGGTTGACGGGGCTGGGAAGGCAGACGAATGGACAAAGCTTCTTCTGTCTTTGAGCGACTAACGCATTTCGTCAAGCGGGTGTTCAAAACCACGCTGGAGGTGTTCTTTGAGGCCCTTAAGCTAAGCCCGAACGCCCAGGGCTACGTCGCAGGCTCGATAACGGAGCTTCTGCTGAAAGAAAAGCTCGAACGGGAACACGAGGCGGAGGTCAAGAGGATAAGGGAGAAATGGGAGGGTAGGAAGCTCGCGGCGCACCATGGGGATTTCTATTTCAAGGAGCCACGCAGGGGGCTGTGGTTCGTCATGGAGTGCAAAGGGCTTAAGTCCAACTCCGAGAAGTGGCACAAGCTATACAACTACGCCAACCTGAAGAACTTCATGATTTCTCACGCGGACACGATCCATTGGGTGGACCGGTCCCGGGAGGTGGAGCCCCAGATCAGCGCGTGGGTCAGGGACAATCTGCCGAAGTTTGCGGCGGAGTACGCGCAGAACCTGTACGAGTATGAGGAGGTGCGAAGGTACCACGAGAACGTCCCGACGCGTAAGACCGAGAAATCCGCGGCGATGGAGGCAATTGGATCGCTGAGCCGGCGCGAAATTAACGGCCTGATCGAGCAGCGCTTAGAGTACCTAATGGCGCGCCTGGCGGTGCTCGAGACCCATTTCGTCTCCGGCACCTCCGCGTCGGGCCAACGGACCCAGGCGACACCAAGGGCAGACGAGTTCAACATTGTCTCTGTGGATATCTATCTGCGGTACACCGACCACAAGTTCCTCTTCGCAAATCCAAAGTTGCTGGAGCCGTCGAGCGACGACCCAAACCACCTCCAGCAAAACTACGTCATCGGTTTCGTATTCGGCGATGAGCACGGTACGAAGCAGCTCAGCATCGGCCAAGAATGGTCGGACGATTTCGAAGAAGTCTATAAGACCGTGAACTCAAAGGATTGTGTCAAGGAGGAGGATATGCAGGTGGACGACAGGAGAGTCGTGCTGGAGGAGTGGGAAGAGTGAGGCAGGTGCCCATGAAGATCGGGAGGGGCCATGCGCCCAAAGGGAAGCCAGACAGCGAAGCGCAGGTGCTCCTGTTTTCCGAGGAAGCGTTGCTGCCCCGGTCTCTGCCGCGCATCGGGCAGCTGAGGCCCGCCCACAACCTGTCGAGGGTCTTCGAGGATTGCCATAACTATATCTACGCCAACGAGGGCCTGCTGAAGGATAGGATTTTCCGGGAGATGCTAAAACTCGTGGTCATGAAGCTGCACGACGAGCAGCTGGGTCCCTCAGCCACCGCGAGGTTTGGAATCACCAGCCATGAGTACAGAAGCGTCCTTGGTGGAACAGCAACTATGTTCGCGACCCGCATTCATGGTCTTTTGGAGGAGGTGCGCCGCAGTTACCCTGGCCTTCTCACCGACACTACGGTGGGCCTGCAACCGCTCACGCTTGCGCGCGTCGTCAGTCGGCTCCAGGACATAAGCTTCTCCACCACCCCAGCGGACGTCAAGGGGGAGGCATTCCAGGCATTCATATACCGCCACCAGCGGGGCGACCGAGGGGAGTTCTTCACGCCGCACCCGGTGGTCAGGCTGGCCGTTAGCATAATAGCGCCCGACCCGACCGAGGACATCATCGACCCCGCCTGTGGGAGCGGCGGATTTCTTCTCGGGGCGATCTCCCACGTAAAACGTAATCATGCTGAGCTTGATGGGCCGGCGTATGTCGCCCGCCACATACGCGGAATAGACTTCAACCCGGATGTGGCGCTGGCCGCTCTCATCCGGCTGGCGTTTGAGGGTGCATCTGGATCCGCAGTGGTGTGCGAGAACGCGCTTGCCCTCAAGCAGCCGCTCACCGCCGCCTTTGACATCGTCTTGACAAACCCACCGTTCGGAAGCAAGTGCAAAATTGAAGACCACGCAATCCTTAAGTCCTACGTCCTCGCGCGGAAGTGGAATAGGGTGGCGGGCGGGTGGGAGCCGAGCCAGACCGTACTGCCTGGACAGTCCCCCGAGGTCCTCTTCATCGAGAGGGCCCTCCATTTGCTGCGACCGGGTGGCCGCATGGCCATAGTGCTGCCGGATGGCCTCCTTCACAATGTGTCCGCAGCGCACATCCGTTTCTGGCTCCGGTCGCAGGCTCGTGTGCTCGCGGTGGTCTCGATCCCTCAGGAGGCGTTTGTGCCCTACGGGACGGGAATCAAGACATCAGTGCTCGTTCTGCAGAAGTTCCCTGCCGCCACGCGCGATGAATGCTTCATGGCCAGGATCGAGAGAATCGGATACGACGTTAAGGGCCAGCCGGTGTACAAGCGCGACCGGCGGGGCAGGCCCATCGCAGCACCGGGGGGCGGATACGTCGTGGACGAGGATGTGGAGGAGATAGGTTCCGCGTACAACGACTTCCTTCACGGGAACCTACGGGCCGCCAACAGCAGGGTCTACCCCATCCCCGACTCATGGATCGACTCTCGCCTCGACCCGGACCACTACCGCCCCGAGGACCGACGGCTCGTCGAGCAGCTGGAAGGCTCCGGCGCAAAACCACTGGGCGAGGTCGCCCACATCCTTACGGAGGGGGACGACTTCCGCCTCGCGGCGGACGGGGACATAAGGTACGTAGCGATCTCCGATGTCGATTCCCGCACGATGCTGGTGGTGTCCCAGCATACCATGAAGTCTCACGAGGCCCCGTCCAGAGCAACATACCGAATCCGCCGGGGCGACATCATCACTGCGGTCTCCGGGGCCAGCACGGGCACAGATCGTCAAGCCACGGCTCTCGTAACGGCGGACGAGGACGGGGCCATCTGTTCAAACGGCTTTGCCGTGCTGCGCGACATCCACGGGGTCCATCCCCTGTTTCTCCTCGGCTACATGCGCACGGAACTGTATCTCCGCCAAGTTAGGCGCCTGATGACAGGCCATGCTATACCCTCGCTCTCCACCGGGGACCTCTCGAAGGTTCTCGTCCCCATCCCTCCAAAGCAGGAACAGGAAAGGATAGCAACCTTGGTCGCTGCGGTCCAATCCGCGCGCAGGGCCGCTCTGGCGGCCGCCGAGAAAGCTGTCGCGGAGACGAACCTTGCTCTGGCGCGTGTGGGCCTGAGTCCGCTCGGAGGGCAGCCTGGAGCCCCTGGCACCCCTGATGATGCGAACACCGGGAGTTGCCGTCATTTGAAACAAAGAGTGGAACGGATACTCGGAGCTGACCAACACACGTGAAAGAGGCCGTCAAGGAAATCCTGAAAGCCGAGCACGAAGCCAACCGGCGGATTGCTGCGGCCCGTGAGGAAGCTAACCGGTTGGTGGCGGATGCCGAGGCCAAGGCCCAGGCGCTTCTCGAGGAAGGCCGCGCCCGCGCCCGAGAGGAGGCCAAACGCATCGTCGAGGATGCGACAAAAGCCGCCGAGGAGCGCCGCACTCAACTCCTCGAGGAGGCTGCTGCGCGGGCGAATGAGCTGAAGGAATCCCGCAAAGAGCGCATAGACGCCGCCGTCGAGAAGTGCGTTCGGCGAATTCTCGAGGTCGAAGGGCTGGGGTGAACCGGGTTAGGAACAAACCGGAGACACGCATGTCGGGACTCGGAACGTATGCTTTCTTGAACGCGAAGGTGAGAGGGAAGCTCAGCAAGCTCATCTCCCCTGCGCAGTACAAGGAATTGGTCCGCGCGCCGGACGTGCTCTCCGCCTGCCTGGTGCTTCGGGGCACGGAGTACCGCGACCTCATACAGGACATCGTGTCCGCGGCTGACCTGCCGCGCATTGAAGCCGCCCTCGCCGAGCACTTGATTGCCGCTCACAGGGAGGTTCGCGACGTCGCCAAAGGACACGTCCCGCGGTTCATCGAAGAACTGCTCCGCCAATACGAGGTCGAGAACCTCAAGGTGCTCCTCCGCGCCTGGAACGCCCGGGAGGAGAAAAGCTTTATCTATCGCGAGCGTATCTGCAACGAAATACCCGTGGACGCCCTCCTCGAGGCACAAAGCCTGGAGGAGATCATCGTCCTCCTCGGGGAGACACCCTATCGAAAGCCTCTCACACTCGCGCGCGAGGACTACGAAAGGACGGGTTCCCCCTTTCCCCTCGAGGTCGCCCTCGATAGGGAACTGTATGAAGCCACGTGGAAGGTCGTCGGCGAACTGCCTGCCGTTGACCGTAAGATTGCCTCGCGCCTGTTAGGCATTGAAGCCGACCTCCTCAACATCACCTGGATGATGCGATTCAAGCGATACTACGGCCTCGGCTTGGCGGACGTCATTAAAGCGATGGTCCCCGGGGGGCTTCGGATTAAAGAGGAGTTCGTGAGAGAGGTTTATCCAGGGCGAGATGAGGCGTCCTTGATGACGGCTCTTCTGACGGGAGTGTACGGAAGTCGTCCTCCCCAGGTACCCGCCATGAAAGAAGTCCGCGGGTTCGAGCGACTTGAGGAGTTCTTGAAGAAGACCTATCTCCAGCAGTTGCGCCAGGCTCTGGGAGGTTACCCGTTCACTATAGGAACGGTCATTGCTTATTTGCGGCTCAAAAAGGCGGAAGTGTCGAATCTCATAACTATTCTCAATGCCAAAGCGTTGAGCCTTCCGCCGGAAGAGGTTGAGACCAGTATCGTTCGCGTATGAAATCGAAGCACATGTGAAACCTTCGCGCCCTTCGTGCTCTTCGTGGTGCGCATCAATGCCAATGAACGCACAGGAAAAAACCACGAAGGACACGAAGAACACGAAGACCGCGCAGAGAAGACAACAGCCGAAGGGATAGCAGGTCATGTTTCGTCCGGCGAGAATGATTCACCTCAACGTCCTGGTTCTCGATACGGATGTGGATCGGGCTACACAGGAGACGATCCGCAGCGGGTTGGTCCATCTCGTCAGCGTTACAGACCTCGAACCCTGGGCGGAACAGGAAGGGCTTAAGACCGTCTCCGCCGAGGAGTCCCAGGATTCCGCCGAACTGGAAGGCCTTGCCCGCGGCGTCGCCGAAAAACTCAGCCTCGGGCCCGAAATCGTCAGCGAGGAGCTGGCTTTTCAGCCTTTCGACCCGCAGCAAGCCAGGCTGAAACTCGATGACATCCGTCGAGAGGTCGCTTCCGTGATTTCCGCGAAGGTTGCGGCCGAGGAGAAGCTCCGGTCACTTCAGCAGACGCAGACGCAGGTTCATCACGACGTCTGGTCAAAGTTAGGCGTTGACTTGCGTTCCCGGTACACGCTTCTTGAGCTTGTGGCTGGGCGACTGCCCGAGAGGAATGTGGACACCCTGAAGCGCCTTCTCGCGGAGGTCCCGAATGTGGTGCTGACTTTCCCGCCTGCCGGGACAGGACAGGAAAGAGACGCCGTCGCAGTCATGGTCATAACCCTCAAGAGAGACCGTGACGCCCTCAACAGGGCCGTCGAACAGGTTGGGCTGGAGCGGGCGCCCGTCCCCGAAGAGCGACCCCCTCTCTCCGAAGAGATGATGGCTCAGCTTCACAAACGAATCGAGGAAGCCGAAAAGGAACTCAGCCACGTGCAAGATGCGGTCGAGCAGTGTAAGAAGAAGCATTTGCCCGCCTTGCGGGAGATTCTGTCTCAGGCTCGGCTGCAATCGCTGAGCCGCCAGGCGAAAAGCCGGTTCAGGAAAACCGCCAGGACCTGTCTCATCTCCGGTTGGACGCCGCGAAACGCGAGGGACAAGGTAGTCGAGACAATCAAGCAAGCGTGTCAGGACCGCTGCCTCATCGAAGAGCAAGACGCCGAGCAAATCCTCTCCGCGAGGCGAGGCGAGGTGGACATTCCCATTTTGTTCGAGAACCCAAGGCTCCTGAAGCCGTTCGAGATGCTCGTCTCGAACTACGGCCGCCCCGAGTACGATTCCGTCGAACCCACCTTCATCGTTGCCCCGACCTTCTTGTTGATGTTTGGCGTGATGTTTGGCGATGTCGGACAGGGCTTGGTGATGGCTCTCCTCGGCGCCCTCGTCGCGCGCATGAAGAAAATCAACGAGGGCGTCCGGCGAATCGGGGAACTCTTCATATGGTGCGGCGTCTCCGCCGCCCTTTTCGGCTTCCTTTACGGCAGCGTCTTTGGGATCACCGACCTGCTTCCGTACCGGGGATATGAGCCGATGGAGAACATTACGACCTTTCTGACGTTCGCGCTCCGCTTTGGGGTCGGAATGATAAGCCTCGGAATGGCGTTCAACGTCCTCGCGGCGATTCTGAGAAAAGAATGGGCCGCAGGCTTTCTCGACTGGTCAGGGCTTATGGGACTGGCTTTCTATTGGCTATTGGTGTTGACTGTGATTCAGATATTTGCGGGCAGGAGCGTGAGCGGAGCCGTTGTCACCGTGTTGATAGCCCTGCCCCTTTTGGCGGCTGTGCTCAGGGGTCCCCTGGAGAAGCTAATTCGCCGAGCCGCCCGCCTGCCCGGAGGCTACGGCCAGGGAAGCCCCCAAGCCGCCGAGCCGACGATGGGGAGTTCCTTCGGGCACATGCTCGAAACCTTCATTGAAAGCCTCATAACCCTTTTCACGAACACGCTTTCCTTCCTGAGAATTGCAGCGTTTGCCATCGCTCACGCGGGCTTGTTCATCGCCGTTTTCAGTCTTGCGGATGTTTTGAAGGGGGTGGCAGGGCTGCCGATCGCCGTCCATCTTCTTGGGAACGCGGTGATGATCGGTCTGGAGGGTCTGGTCGTATGCGTCCAGGCGCTGAGGCTGGAATACTACGAGTTCTTCGGGAAGTTCTTCCGGACCGGAGGGACCGAGTTTGCGCCTGTTCGACTTCGCGGCGGCCTTTCGTGAGCGGCGAAGGTGAGCGGACATGAAGGAAGCATCGCTTGTGCTTATAACGTATTGGTAAGAAGTAAGTTAAGTAAAGGGGGCGCTGAATGAAGAAGGAAAAGAACCTCGTAAACTGGTATAGGCTGTTGATCAAAGGATCGGCTCTCCTCGTTTTTGCGCTCACTGCTGTGGTGCTGGTCTGCATTGCCGTGAGGGCAGCGCAGGCAGCCAACGGCGAGGCGCCGAGCAAAGGCGCGGAAAAAGCCATCTCACCCGAAGCAGCTCGAATCGCCGGAACCGGCCTTCTGGCGGCGGCGATCTGCGTCGGCGTCGGGTCTCTCGGAGCAGGCATAGCAGTCGCATACGTTGGAGCGGCAGCCCTCGGCACCATAGGAGAGCGGCCGGAAATTGCCGGTCGGGCTTTGATCTTCGTGGGACTCGCAGAAGGAATCGCCATCTACGGGCTGATTGTCGCCATCATGATTCTCACCAGGCTGCCGGGGCTGGGCGGCATGTAAGGGTACGAACGGGCCGCGGCTGACGAAAAGCGCAAGGGCTACGCAAAAGAATGTCCAGACTATTTCTGATAGGCGATGAGGATACTGTCCTGGGCTTCCGCTACGCCGGAATCCGAGGTTATGTCGCGAAGACCTCAGCCGAAGCAGTGGATTTGTTTCGAAAAGCCACGGAAGACAAGGATGTTACGGTCGTGGTTCTGACCGAGCGAATGGCCGAGGCCATACGTCCCGAACTCGATCGCTACTCCGAGAAGCGGGTTTTTCCTTTCATTGTTGAAATTGCCGATGCCTCCGGACCCCTTCCCACGCGGAAGTCCCCCTCGGAAATCATCAAGGAGGCGATCGGCATAAGCATCTGAGGAGTCTATGCCGGAAAACGGAGCGGATGTCCAGACAGTTCAACGCACGACCGCGGGAGACAAGCCAGCGCGTTCCCCCGCCCGGGCCCCTGCGCCGACGCCTGACTCATCTCTCGCAGCGGTTGCGCCGTTCGTAGAGCAGATTAAGAAAGACGCCGAGGCAGAGATCGAAAAAATCCGCGGCAGGGCGGAACTCGCCGCGAGAAGAAAGCTCGAGGCGGCCGAGAGGGAAGGAGAAGCCGCGACGCGCCAGGCGCGTCAATCAGCCGAAGATCAGGCCCACCGCATCGCGGCACGAGCGATGGCCGGGGTCTCCCTGGAGGTCAGGCGCACGATGCTCCGCGTTCAGGGCGAAATCGTCAACGAGGTTCTTGACCGCGCGCGTGAGAAGTTGAAGCAACTTCAGGGAACGCCCCAATACGCCGATTTTGTAGAGCGCCTGGCGGTCCAGGGAATTCTGGCGCTCGGCGACGACACCTGTGTTCTGGCGCCCGCCGCTGCCGACGCCGGGCTGTTCACTCCTCAACGGATTGTCGAAATCAAGAAGACCGTGGAGCGTCTGACTGGCAATGAAATCAACTTGACGGTTTCGAACGACCTCTCGCTTGCCCGGCCCGGGGCAGAGGGTTCGGGCATCCGCGTCTATTCCGGTTCCAAGAAAACGCTTTTTGACAATACGCTAACGGCGCGCCTCGACAGGCTCAAGGACGAACTGAGGATGATTGTGGCAAAAGAGGTCTTCGCCCGCCCCCTGCCTGATGCATTGGGCCGTCAGGGATCAGGGGTCGGGGGTCAGGGAACACGGCACCGGCGAGGGCGCCTTGCCTGATCCCCGGCGCCAACGTCCGCCGGAGGGACAGAGATAAGACTTGGACAAGAGAGTCGTTGGCAAAATCCGACGCGTCGTGGGACCCGTCGTCGAAGTCGGTGAGGTTCGTGACGCCCAGATGGCCGAGGTTGTTGAGGTCGGCCCCGACCACCTCATCGGCGAAATCGTTCGCCTCCAGGCTGACCTCGCCACAACACAGGTCTATGAGGACACCACCGGCCTTCGCCCCGGACAGGAGGTTTGGGGGACCGGGATGCCGCTTTCGGTCGAACTGGGCCCGGGGCTTCTCGGGACTATCTTTGACGGCGTCCAGAGAAGGTTGGAAGTCATTCGCCAGCAGTCAAATCAGTACATCCGCAAGGGCGTTCGCGTCGCGCCCCTCGATCATGAGAAGAAGTGGCTGTTTCGGCCCACCGTCCGCCCCGGAGACCGTCTCGGCCCGGGAGAAATGATTGGAGTCGTTCGGGAGACCGAGGTCATCGAGCACCGCGTCATGCTGCCGCCGGACATCGTCGGAATCGTTGACTCGGTTGTCCCCGAGGGCGAGTACACTATCGAGGAACCGGTCGCGGTCCTGTCCGCCGAAGGCAAAACGGTTGAGGTGCGGCTGAGCCACCGATGGCCCGTTCGGAAACAACGCCCCAGCGCCGAAAAACTGGGACTCAGCTTGCCTTTGGTCACGGGCTTGCGGGTCGTTGACATGCTTTTCCCTCTTGCTAAGGGAGGAGCCGTAGCGGTGCCCGGCGGTTTCGGCACGGGCAAAACACTTATCCAGCACTCTCTCGCCAAGTGGTGCGACGCGGACGTCATCATTTTTATTGGCTGTGGCGAAAGGGGGAATGAGATTACGGATATGTTGATTGAATTCCCGAAGCTCATTGACCCTCGTTCGGGGAAGTCAATGATGCAGCGCTCCATTGTCATCGCCAATACTTCGAACATGCCCGTCGCTGCCAGAGAGGCGAGCATCTACACCGGCATCACCATGGCAGAGTATTATCGGGACATGGGCTACCACGTCGCGGTCATGGCGGACTCGACTTCCCGCTGGGCAGAGGCTCTCCGCGAACTTTCCGGCAGGATGGAGGAGATGCCCGCCGACGAGGGTTTTCCGGCGTACCTTCCCTCCCGGCTCGCCGAGTTCTACGAGCGAGCGGGGATGGTCCGCACCCGAACCGGTAAAATCGGCTCGGTGACGACGATCGGGTCGGTTTCGCCCCCCGGCGGCGACTTCTCCGAACCGGTCACCCAGCACACCAAGCGATTCGTCCGGTCATTCTGGGCTCTCGACCGTCAGTTGGCAAATGCCCGCCATTACCCCGCTATAAGCTGGCTTGAGAGTTACAGCGAGTACACGCGAGAGGTTGCCGCCTGGTGGCAGCAGAACGTCGCGGAGGATTGGCTATCGCTGCGAAACGAGGTGATGGAGTTGCTCCAGAAGGAGGCGAGACTCCAGCATGTCGTGAAACTGGTTGGACCGGACGTTCTGCCGGATAGCCAGAAGCTCATCTTGGAGTCGTGCACCCTGCTGAAGAACGCGTTCCTTCAACAAAGTGCGTTTGACCCCGTTGACATGTACTCGGTTGTCCAGAAACAGGTTAAAATGCTGCGCATCATCCTGACGTTCTACCGAAAAGGGCTCGAGAATATCAAGCGAGGAGCAACTCTTGTCCGCCTGAGACGTATGAAGGTCTATTCGGAGATCGTTCGCATGAAATCGGATGTTCCCAACGATCAGCCAGACCTTCTCGACGCCCTCGAACGGCGGCTGTCCCGCGCGCTCGACCAGATGGGAGCTGTATATGAGCAATCGCCCGAGGCCACGTAGCGCAGGCGTCCCCGCCTGCACTCAACTGGTAGAAGCGGCTTCCAGCCGCTTGTCCACGCGGCAGGATGCCGCGTCTACAGGAAGATAGGTGCTGACTATGAGCAATCGCGCGACGCCACAGGTGCTTGAGGGACGCGAATATATCGGGCTGTCAGAGATCGTCGGACCTCTGATTGTGCTGGAGGGCGTCCGGGGGGCTGGCTACAATGAAGTGGTTGAGATTCGCCAGCCCGACGGCGGCGTCCGTCATGGTCTTATCCTGGAAACCTCGCGAGAGGCTACCGTTGTGCAGGTGTTCGAGGGAACAAGCGGTCTCTCTCTGCCGGATACTCGCGTTCGCTTCAAGGGAAAGCCGCTGGAGATCGCCTTGAGTCGCGAGCTCTTAGGAAGGGTGTTCAACGGGTCGGGACAGCCTCTTGACAATCTCCCGTACCCCGTCTCGGATGAATGGCGTGACGTGAACGGCCTGCCCATCAATCCCACGGCGCGCGATTACCCGCGGAAGTTCATCCAGACGGGACTCTCCGCAATTGACGGAATGAACACCCTTATCCGCGGACAGAAGCTGCCCATTTTCTCCGGCAGCGGCCTGCCCCATAACCAGATTGCCGCCCAGATCGCCAGGCAGGCGAGAATCGTCGGCGAGGATGTCCCATTCGCCGTTGTTTTCGCCGCGATGGGTATCAAATACGACACCGCACGCTTTTTCATAGACAGCTTCGAGGAGTCTGGCGCCCTCGAGAACGTCGTCCTGTTCCTGAACCTTGCTGACGACCCCACCATCGAGAGACTCCTCACACCGCGAACCGCGCTCACGGTCGCGGAGTTCCTGGCATTCGACCAGGAAATGCACGTCCTTGTGATTCTTACGGACATGTCCAACTACTGCGAGGCGCTGCGCGAGGTATCAACCTCCCGAAGCGAAATTCCCAGCCGCAAAGGATACCCGGGTTACCTATATAGCGACCTCGCAAGCACTTACGAAAGGGCTGGCATGCTCCTGGGCTTCCGGGGCTCCATTACCCAGATGCCGATCCTCACCATGGCCAACGACGACATCACCCATCCAATACCCGATTTGACCGGATATATCACTGAAGGACAGATCGTGCTGGAACGGGAACTCCACCAGAAGGGCGTGTATCCGCCGATTGCCGGCTTGCCATCTCTGTCGCGGTTAATGAAAGATGGCATCGGAGAAGGACTAACGCGTCAAGACCATGCGCATCTTGCGAGCCAGCTTTTCGCCGCTTATGCCCACGTCAAGGAGGTGAGGGCCCTTGCCTCTGTCATCGGAGAAGAAGAACTAACTCCGCTCGACCATGCGTACCTGGAGTTTGGTGAAGGCTTCGAACATCGCTTTCTTGCGCAAGGAGATCATGAGGATCGCTCTCTTGAACAGACGCTCGACCTCGGCTGGGAGGTTCTCTCCACCCTGCCGGAGGAGGAGCTGACGAGAGTCACCGAGGAGGAGCTGGAGAAGCACTACAAAGGCAAATAGCGAAACGGCGTCGGCCGCTGGTCTCCAGCGTTGGCCCCTGCGGCCCTTCGCTATGCTGCGGATGGTTTAACCGCCATGGCAAGATACGGCGTTGCACCGACAAAGACCAACCTACTGCGACTGAAAACGGAACTGGCCTTCGTAGAGGAGGGGCACGAGCTTCTTGACCAGAAGAAGGACATCCTGACAACAGAGTTGCTTGCGCTGTTAGATAGGGCACGCGCCGCCGAGGCAGCGACAGACAGCGCGCTTGCCGCCGCCTTCCAGTCGCTACAGAGGGCTATGGTCCGCATGGGCAGAAGTAGCGTGACAACGACCTCCCACGCGATGAGTCTCAAAACCAGTGTCTCGGTCTCGACTCGTCGCGTCATGGGAGTGGCGCTGCCGCGCGTGGCGATTTCCCCGGCGCCGGTTGCCCCGAGTTACTCCCTCGGTGACACGAGCTTCTGGGCGGAGGAGGTCGCCGCACGCTTTCGCGAGGCCGCAAAGTCCCTCGCGGCCCTCGCTGAAGCGAAAGTTTCCCTATCGCTTCTGGCGAAGGAAGTCAAGAAGACGGTTCGTCGAGTGAACGCCTTAGAGAAAATTGCTATCCCAGACCTGCAGGAAACACGCAAGTACATCACCGACGTCCTCGATGAGATGGAGCGCGAGACGTTCTTCACGATGAAGCTGATCAAAAACCGCCTCGCCGAAAGGAGGTCCCGGCGTGCAACCGCATGAAAAGCCTGTTCGCAGTGGTCCCATACTCGTTTACGTGGACGGTTCCGACACGTGCATCACTGCCGCCCAGTACGCCATCTTTCTGGCCAAGTCGCTCTCCAGGCCGCTGACCGCCATCTACATCGTTGATACGAAGGTTCTCGGCGACCTCATCAAGGCGAGAATCTTTGTGAAGGAAGAGGCCCTCGACTACGAGTATGACCTTCAGCAGGACGGTAAACGGTACCTCAGCTACGTAGAGCAGTTGGCGCGGGCGAAAGGAGTCCCCTGCCGGACAGAGCTTGTCGCCGGCGAGGCGAACGTCGAAGTGCTGAAAAAAGCGGACGAACTGCATGCCGAACTCATCGTGCTCAGCGAGCTGGAGCGGCATCTGAGTCGGCGGGAGTCTCACCTTGACGAGAAGGAACGAATCCTTCGGCAGGCAAATTGCACGGTGGTCGTGGTCAAGGACGAGGAGCGGGTGGCAAGCCTGTATGAGAGCCTCTGAGGGGGGTCTGTTACAGTGTGAGGGTTTCGCGCGCGTCTTTGGGTATGAGAGAGAAGTGTTTGACTTCAGACGATTACGCCAGGGCACGGATTCTTCTGATGTGCGGGCGGCACAGGGAAGCGCTGAGGGAGTTCAGGCGAATTCTGCGGCGAAATCCGAGGGACCTTGATGCGTTGTACCAGGTGGCTCGCCTTCGCACGGAGATGGGAAAAGAGGTCAAGGCGAGGAAGCTCCTCGGCAGGTGCGCGCGCATAGATGTACGTGGGAAATGGTCGCGGGAAATCGTGTCGCAGTTGAAGCGACTTGCGTGCCCGCGTTCGCCATCGGAGGGAACGATTGGGGAGGATTGATTGTGGCGGGCGCACGGGCGGAATGTTCCACGTGGAACATTTTCCGGCCTTTTCCGATGGGACCGCGGATAAACGCAGATGGACGCAGATTCGGGACGCTTTGATTCATCGGCGTTAATCCGCGTTCATCTGCGGTTCCTTTCCTGCGCCCTCCCCGCGCTCTCGTCGAGAGGGTTTCTTCTCAGGTTTAGCGAATTCCCCCGGCGGCGCGGCCCAAAGTGAAAAGGGTCGCAGAAATGAGCGCGCCGCGCAACTCGATAATACAACAGGAGATGCAATGTCAGCACGAGACCATAACTCCATTTCAGCCTTAGTCGAACAGTTGCTCCAGCAGCTCGGTGAGGACCCCACCCGCTCCGGCCTCCAGAAGACACCCGACCGTGTCGCTCGCTCTCTTCTTTTTCTCACCCGCGGGTATCAGCAGAACGTCGAAGAGCTGATCCATGGCGCCACTTTCGAGCAAGAGTATGACGAGATGATTGTCCTTCGCGACATTGACCTCTACAGCCTCTGCGAACACCATCTTCTCCCCTTCTACGGAAAGTGCCACATAGCCTACATACCACGCCGCCATGTCATCGGCTTGAGCAAGCTGCCGCGTATCGTGGATGTCTTCAGCCGCAGACTTCAGCTTCAGGAGCGCCTCACGCGAGAGATAGCGAACTGCCTGGATGAGCATCTCCATCCCTGGGGCGTGGCTGTGGTCATCGAGGCTCTGCATCTGTGCATGGCCATGCGAGGCGTCGAGAAGCAGAACGCCTATGTCGTGACGAGTGAGATGCTGGGGGCGTTTCGTACAAAAGCCTCGACGCGGGCCGAGTTCCTGCATTTCATTAGAGGCTCTAAGTGAGAGGTTGCGACCCACGGGGTTTCCCGCCGGGCGGGGTCAGGGGTCGAAATTGCGCCAACCTCAAGTGCCGTGAGGCTTATCTGGGAGGTTCTGGTCCGGTTCTTCGTCCGCTTCCGGCGCCTCGCGCATACCGAGTTTCTGCATGCGGTAGCGTAGGGCGTGACGGCTGATGTTGAGTTGCTTTGCGGCCTTGGAGAAGGCGCCACCCGAGCGCGTGAAGGCGCGCTCGATGAGGCGGCGCTCGAAGGCCTCGACGGCGAGCGTGTAGGTTTGGTCCTTCTCAAAGAAGCTCTCGATGAAGCCGTCCACATCGTGCTCCTGGAGCGGCGGGGAGCCGAGGCTTTTGCGGATTGTGTCGGCTTCGATTGTGTTGCCCTTGGTGAGGATGATGGCGCGTTCGAGGACATTCTCAAGCTCGCGGACGTTACCTGGCCAGGAATGTCGCATGAGAAGTTGCATGCCTGCGTCGCAGACGCCTTGAATGTTCCTGCCCATCTCGAAGTTGAATCGTTTCAGGAAGTGGGCCACGAGGAGGGGCAAATCGTCCATCCTGTCCACAAGCGCCGGGACCTTCATGTTGATGACGTTAATTCGGTAGTAGAGGTCATCGCGGAAGTGGCCTTGTCGGATTAGGTCGGCGAGGTTCTTATTTGTCGCGGCGATGATGCGGACGTCAACCCGGATCACCTTCTCATCCCCGATCTTCGTGAATTCCTTCTCCTGGAGCACTCGCAGAATCTTCGCCTGGAGGGCAAGACTCATATCCGCAATCTCGTCGAGGAACAACGTCCCGCCGGCTGCTTCTTCGAAGCGTCCTCTCTTATCCCGGGTTGCATCGGTGAAGCTTCCTTTGCGGAAGCCGAAGAGCTCAGCCTCAAGGAGGGTTTCGGGAATGGCGGCGCAGTTGACCGTGACAAAAGGCTCGTTGCGCCTTGGACCGAGATAGTGCAGGGCGCGGGCGATCAGCTCCTTGCCTGTGCCGCTGTCGCCTTCGACGAGGACGGAGGAACTTGTCGCGGCGACCGTGGTGACGAGGTCTATGATGTCGCGTATGGCCTGGCTTTTGCCGACTATGCTGCGAACATCGAAGCGCGTCTCGAGCTGGCCGCGCAGGCGAATATTCTCCTTGAGGAGGCGCTCGTGCTCGACAATCTTCTGGACGACGATAAGAATCCGCTCCGGGTTCACGGGTTTTGAGAAGTAGTCGGCGGCACCCGCTTTCATGGCCTCAACGGCCACTCTCGATGAGTCATAGGCGGTAATGATGATGACGGGAAGGTCGGGGTAACGCTTTTTCAGGGCGCGAAGCAGCTCTGTGCCGGTCATATTGGGCATCTTCTCGTCGGTAATGGCGATGCTTACGGAGGCGTCGCAGGCCTCGAGAGCCTGATGGCCATCGGCTGCAAGGATGACCTCATATCCCTCATCCTCAAGGATCGCACGGAGGGTGTCGCGGATGTTCTTCTCGTTGTCAACGACGAGTATTTTCTCTTTCGCCATCTTGCCTGATTTCTCCCAGATAATGTGGGGTTACGCGCCCGCCTCATGGACCGCTGCCGGGAGCGACGCACTGGGCTGGCGGGAGGGACGCCCCACCTCCTTGAGGCGAGCCGCCATTCGTGTCGGGAACCGCAGGTGGAATACGGTTCCTTTCCCCAGCTCGCTGTCAACGGTGATTTCTCCGTTGTAGGCGCGAAGGACGTTCTGGACGATAGACAGCCCCATGCCGGTGCCTCCCTCCTTGGTAGTGAAGAAAGGCTTGAAGATGTTCGAGAGAAGGTCCTGGGTCATTCCTTTCCCTGTGTCGGCGATGGAAACTTCGATGAAACCGTCGGTGGAGTACTTGGTTCGGATTGTCAGCGTCCCGGCGTGCTCCATTGCCTCACAGGCATTCAGAATAATGTTCGCAAACACCTGTCGGAGTTGGGAGGCGTCAATGAAGAGAAAAGGCAGATCGAGGGCATCTTGCCTCTCGACCTCGATGCCCCGCGGGTCAACCTCATGCCGGAGCGAGGCAAGGGTCTCGTCAATGCAGTCGTTCACCATAACCGCCTCGATCTTGCCTTCTGCAAGCCTCGCGTAATCGAGGAACTCGCGGATAATGAGGTCAGCTCTGTCAATCTCTTGCTCAATAATCTCAACCTGGTCACGGAGGCGCGGGTCAAGCTTATCTTTGGAGCGACGGAGGAGAAAGGCGGCATTCGTCATAATGGAGAGCGGATTCTTGAGTTCATGGGCGACCTGTGCGGCGAGCATGCCCGCCATGTCGAGGCGCTGCGACCGGATGGCGCGTTCATGGGCTTCGTCCATCTCCCTTCTGCGTCTTTGCACGAGGCTGTATATAGCTGTGCCGCAAATAGTTACAAGCAGTAAGACGAGCAGCCTGAAAATGAGGAGCCCTTCCTCTGCGTCTGTGAGGGCTCCGTCAGCGCGAAGCGCGGAGACGTTGAGGAAAATGGCTGCGGCGTACCCGACAGCATGGAGGAAGCCGATGAGAATTCCAAGAAGCGCCTCGGGAAAGAGGAACGTGTTGCGCACAACAAGGGCGACGTATGCCCAGAAAAGGCTCGCCTCAGGCCCGGCGCCCAGAAAGTATTCGTCGCTGGATGTGCCTACCATCGCGGCATTTACGAGCAGACCGAGGAAGGCGTTGTCAGCCATTGTCGAGGCGAAGACAGCAACCTTTGTCACTGTTAAGTGGCGCAGCCGGCCCGAGAGCACGAAGAGGTAGAGCCAGTAGGCGGCGCACAGGAGAGCATACGCACCCGTTGACCATTTGATGACGCCGATGATTGCCGCCGAAGGGTCGTCTGTGATGAGAGCGAGGGGCTTCTGCGGAGCAGATGAGGGTTGGCCTCGGGGAAGAGCGGGGAAGTTGTGCCCGAGAGTCCCCACCATTATGGGCCAAAGGAACAGAACGCATGTGAGCACAAGAGCGAGTCTGGCGGGAAGGGCGATGTGCTTCTCCAGCGACTTGATTCGGCGGAGATACTGGGCCCTGTCCTCGTCTGACGGTAGCCTTCTCAAGGCAGGGTCTCCTTTAGCCGGGCTGTTTCAGGAGAGTGACAACTGTCGCCAGGATCGTACCTACATCGGCTAAGCGTCCGATCCCTTCTTCACCACAAGCGAGAAAACCGCTTTCCGGTGGTATAAATTCGCAGCCGTTTTTTCGCAGCTTTGCGATATTGTACTGGACCGCAGGATGTTGGAACATGGCTGAATTCATGGCGGGTGCAAAAACCACCTTGCACGGGACCGAAAGGATTGTCGTGGAAAGAATATCATCGGCGATGCCGGAGGCCGCTTTTCCAATGATGTTTGCCGTGGCGGGAGCGATGAGAAGAAGTTCTGCCCAGCGCGCGACAGAGATGTGATCGCCGACCCACTCGTCCGCTGACTCAAACAGGTCCGTGATGACACGGTTACCGGAAAGGGCCAGAAGCGTGGCCTCGCCGACGAACGTCGCGGCATTGCGCGTGAGGATAACGCGCACGTCGGCTCCCGCCTCTTTAAGGCGGCGGACAAGCTCGCAGCCCTTATAGGCGGCGATGGAGCCGGTGATGCCGAGCGCGATTCGGCGATTAGTGAGGGCTTTTTCAGTCATTTGTCTTTTCAGGGAGCTTGAAAGTTATCTTGCCGTCGCAAATCTCCTGCAACGCAATCCAGCCGGGGTCCTTGGTATCCGTTTCGACAAGCGGCTTGGCCCCCTGGCGCAGCTCTTTGACTCTTTCGGCTAAGAGAATGGTGAGAATGAAGGCATTTCCAACTGCATTCAGGGCTTTCTGGTTGGTAATGTCTCCCATTCCGATACCTCCATCCTGTGGGGTGGGGCACGTCGAGGGGGAAGGCGCCCGGAGCCGTTAGGACGCGCTCCGCGAGGCTCCCTTCTCACTCGATGTTCTGTGCCTGTTCTCTCATGACCTCGAGTTGGACTTTAGCTTCCACAACAAGCTGAGATATTGTTAAGTCGGCGGCTTTGGCGCCGACTGTGTTGACTTCCCGGTTCATCTCCTGAATTAGAAAGTCCATTGTCCGACCGCATGGCTTGGCGTCATTCATCAAAACACGAAACTGAGAGATGTGGCTGTTCAGCCGGTCGAGTTCCTCAGCGAGGTCCAGTTTGTCAGCGAGAATGACAATCTCGCGGAGAAGCCGTTCCTCAGTATCGCCCAAGCCTGGAGCGGCGTCCTTGATTTTAAGCCGCAACTTCTCAGTGTGCCGGGCCATGGCAGCGGGGGCCGCCTCGCGAATCGCTGCCGTGGCGCGCTCCAGATGGCCGAGACACGTCTCGAATACCGGGCGCAGGTTCTCTCCCTCCGTCTCCTTCATCGAAAGGAGTCGCTGCAAGGCCGCATAAGCCGCAGTCTGAAGCACTCCCCAGCGCTTCCCCGGGTCCTCGGGAACCTCCGGGTACACAAGGAGCTCACCGCGAGCCGCGAGGACTGAAAACTCAACCTGGCCGGGGTAACCCAAAGTGCTTCGCAGTTCGTCGTACGCGTCTTTGAGTTGACGCGCCAGAGCCGTGTCCGCGCGGAAGGATGCGCCCTTCGCGGGGTTGGGCCGAACCGAGACGTGTACGGTAACCCTGCCGCGGGTCACAGCCTCGCCAATGAGTTTTCGGAGTGGGGGGTCAAATTGTATGAGGTCGCCCGGAAGATTTGTTGCGATTTCCAGGCGCCTGCTGTTGACGGAATGAACCTCGATTAGAAAGTCCTCGCTCTCGCCGAAGGCCTGGCCCCTGGCGAAAGCGGTCATGCTTCTTAACAAGAGAATTTCCCCCTGGTCAAGAGTGAGTTTCTCCCTTGCCCTTGAGGAGGCCGGCAATAGGTTTTATCTCAGAGATGATAGGCGCGAGCCTGGATTTCGTTAGGCGCCCGAGACTCCTGGTGACCTGCACAAACCTTGATATTAACAGCCGCCCCCGGGCGATGCAATCAAAAAGTGATTTGGTTATGGGAAGGCATTGGCACGAGCGGACCGAAGGTGCGGGATCTGGCAGGGGCGCCGGGGACTGGGGTTTGAACGGAGGCACGGAAGAAGGAGCGCCTGTCGTCGGGAGAATCGCTGACAGAGGCTGAGGTGTCTTCGCCCAGGTACGCGGACCACCAGCGAATCATATCCTGGGAGGATTCAAGAAGATAGAGCGGTGAGGAGTCCTGATATTCGTAGGCGCCGATGTCCACGGCGGCTCCAGAAATGCGTGCCATGCCGGCAAGGTCCCTCCCGGGGTCCCAGGATAGAACGAAGTGAGTCGGGGTTTGGGCGATCTGCAGCGGCATCGCGGCCGGCGTGAAGCCACTGTCACGGCAAGGGGAGTCCTGGGCCAGGGTGTAATCGTCGTCCTGCGTTCCGAGCAGATTGTCGGGACCGTCCGGGTCCGCAAAACGAGGGTCGTCGTGGATGTTCCCTTCTCCGGAGTCGTCAGGGTTTTCAATACAACTGTACGTGGCGGTGGCGCCGGCGAGGTCGTCGCCATTAGCCCAGAGGATGCAATTACGTACCGTGCCGGAGGAGAGGGAAAGATGAACGCCGCCCGCTCCCGAAAGGCTAGAGTTCGCGACAACGGTGTTCCCAGTGAGGGTGACGGTGGAGGAATCGCCGATAAATAGGCCACCACCCACGCCTGCCCGGTTGGAGGCGATGAGGTTGTTAAGGATCTCCGCATGGGAGTTGAGGCAAAGGACCCCTCCCCCGTCGTCGGCAGCCGAATTGGCAATGATGCGATTGTGGCTAACGTGGGCGGTGGAGTTGACAAGGAGAATGCCGCCGCCGTCGGCATCCGAGACGTTCCGGATGAGAAGGTTTCGGCGGATGACCGGCCTGCCGCGCTCGCACGCAATCCCTGCGCCGCCCTGCGAAGCACGGTTTGCGGCGATGGTGTTGTCCTCGACAAGCGGGGAGGCGTAGTAACAGGAGATGCCGCCGCCTTTGTCAAACTCCGCGGTGTTTGCGACGATAACGTTACGTCGGATGACTGGAGAGGACTCGGCGCAGGACACGCCGGTCTGCCCCGCCGAAATCGTGAAACCGGCGAGGATTGCTTCTCGCGCTTCCCCGGACCAGAAGCGAACGACTTCGGAAGACCCGAAGACCTCGATGACCGTCGAGGCGACAACGGATGGGTTCTCGGGGTCCGAGGAGCGCACGGTGATATTCCTGCCTGAGAAGTCCACCGTCTCGATATAGGTTCCCTCGGCAACGATTACCTCGTCACCGCTTTCTGTGCTCTCGATGCCCTCGGCAATTGTCTTGAACGCGGTTTCCCAGGAGGTCCCGTCGCCGGAGGCGGGGACGGACTGACTGACGTAGAAGGAAGCGGAAAGGGACGGCGACGCGAGGGCGAGGCTTATCATTGCATGGAGAAGCAGGCAAGCCTTTCGGAGCATGAACCACTCCTTCTGCGGAACAAACTCTCAAACGCGGCAAAGACAGTTGCTGCAGGAACCGCGAGCCGCGTCCCTATGGACTACTGCGTCTCGGGTCTGGTCTGGTCTGTCTCATCCATTTCCTCAAGGACTGCGCGGATTCGTCGAACGCCGGCGCTGCATGCTTCCTCCTTGATGATTTTGAAGCGGCCGAGCTTGCTCGTGTTGCTGACATGCGGCCCCCCGCACACCTCCTTCGAGAAATCGCCGATGGCGTAAACCTTGACGTTGTCGCCGTACTTGTCCGCGAAGAGGGCGATGGCCCCCTGCCTTTTAGCTTCGTCAAGGGTGGTTATGGTCACCTCGATTGGAAGTGCTTCGGTGATGGTCTCGTTGACGATGCGTTCCACTCGTGCGATTTCGTCGGCGGTCATTTTCGCCGGGTGGGAGAAGTCGAAGCGAAGTCGGTCCGGCGTGATATTGCTGCCTCTCTGCTCGACATGCTGACTGAGGACCGTGCGAAGCGCCTGGTGCAGCAGGTGCGTTGCCGTGTGGAGGCGAGTGGTCTTCTCTGTGGCGTCGGCGAGGCCGCCCCTGAACTTCTGCTCGGCGCCGGCTCGGGACATCTGCCGGTGCCTTTCGTACGCCTTCTCGAACGCCTGGCGGTCAATAGCGGCGCCCGGCAGTCGTTCTCGGAGCATCTCCTCGGTCAGCTCGACAGGAAAGCCAAAAGTCTCGTAGAAATAGAAGGCTCGCTCGCCGGGGAAAACGACTTGCCCCTGTCGCGGCGAGTAATTCTGCAATTCTCGCTCGAACTCGCGCATCCCTTTCTGGAGAGTCTCCTTGAAACGTCGTTCCTCCTTCTGGATTTCCGCGAGGATGAAATCCCTGTTTTCCGCGAGGTGCGGGTAGTCCTCGGCGTATTCGGCAACGACGACGGCGGCGATGGGTGCCGTGAAATCCTCCTCGATGCCGATGGAGCGACCGTGGCGGATAGCACGGCGTATCAAGCGGCGCAGAACATAGCCGCGCTCCACATTCGATGGCGGCAACTTCTCCGCAAGAAGAAAGGTCGAGGCGCGGAGGTGGTCGGCGATGATGCGAATGCTTCGCTCGAGAGGATTTGTTGACAGCTCCTTGATGGCGGAGACAATCGGGGCAAACAGCTCCGTCTCGAAGACCGTGGGGCGTTCTTGGAGAACCGCGGCGACTCGCTCGACACCCAACCCGGTATCCACGTTCTTCTGCCTGAGCGGGAGGTAGCACCCGTCGGCTGTTTTGTTGTATTCCATGAATACATCGTTCCAGATTTCGACGAACTTCTGGCAGGGACAAGCGGGCCGGCAATCCGGGCCGCAGGGCGGCTTCCCAACGTCGTAAAACATCTCGGTATCCGGGCCGCAGGGCCCCGTCTGCCCTGCGGGGCCCCACCAGTTCTCCTTTTTCGAGAGATAATGGATGCGCTGGTCGGAAATGCCGAGGGATTTCCAGATGTTTGCGGCAACGTCGTCTCTTGGCGCATCGTCGTCTCCGGCGAAGACTGTGATCCAGAGCCTTTCCGGCTCAATACCGAGGTGCTCGGTCAGAAACTCGTAGCTCAGTTGAATCGCCTCTTCCTTGAAGTAATCGCCGAGGCTCCAGTTGCCGAGCATCTCGAAGAAGGTCAGGTGCGCCTCGTCCCCGACTTCATCAATGTCATCCGTACGAAGACACCGTTGCACATTGACGAGTCTTCTTCCCTGGGGATGCGGCTCGCCTAAAAGATAGGGGACTAACGGATGCATCCCTGCTGTCGTGAACAGGACAGACGGGTCGTGCTCGGGAATCAGCGAAGCCTGCCCGATTTCCTTGTGATTCTTGCTGACGAAAAACTCGATATACCGGGCCTTCAGTTCGCGGCCCGTCATGCGTACCTTCATCCGTCTCCTTCTTGCGTGGCAAAACGTCGTTTTCTTCTGCGTAATATCGTTTCGCTCGGGGGGAGTTGCCGCGCATGTTACTGCCCCTCGCCGTGTCGGCAAATGTTTACCAAACTGCGCGGTGAAAAGCAAGTCCCGGGGGAGGGTTGCGTTGAACGCGCGATATAGCGTGCGGGAATTGTGCCCAGGTGATTGGGGCGATCGGTTCAAGCCTGCGCCTGTGAGAGGAAAGGGGGCAGGCGACTCAAGAAAGAAGCTCGCGGAGGAACCTGACTTCTCGCTTCAGAACGTTGGCGCGCTCGGGTTCGGGGAGTTTTGAAAGAGACTCGTTCTCGATGCAGAGGGCGCCGTCATATCCGGCTCCGCGCATGATGTCGAGCACCATTTTGAAGTCAATGTCTCCCTCGTAGATGGGACAGTTGTATTTGCCATATTCCCACCCCAGAGACCTCTTTGTGTTCTGCATCTCTTTCGGGTAGGCAATGCTCTTACAATGGGTGTGGAAAACGCGTTTCGCGAATTTGCGGTAGATGCCGTACAATTCATCGAGCGGATAGCCGAACCAGTAGAAATTCGCGATGTCGAGCGTCAGACTCAGCCGGTCCGAGCCGACAGCATCGAAAAGTCTCTCAAGGAACTCGACCTGATTCGTTGTGGTTCCGTGGTTCTCGATCCCGAACTTGACGCCGGTCTTCTCACTCTGCTCGACAAGCTGTTTGCAGGTCTGCACGGCGAACTTGAAGAATTCCTCGCCGCTGAGGCGACGGGGCACCACGTCAATACGAATTACCTTCACGCCGAGCTTCTGGGCGGCTCGCGCGACGCTCACCGTCCATGCGATTTCTTGCTCTGGATTTTCGTCGAAGCGATTATGGAGGCAGAAGGCTGGGATTTGGAGTTTGTGAGCCTCAAGGTCTGCTGCTAACGCCTCGATTTGTTCATCCGTTCCGATGGAGTATTTCTTCGCTGGCGTGAAAAGATTCGGGCAGGTGAAGTCGCGGTTCACCTCGGCCTCTGCGCCCTGGATTGCGAGGCTCTTCATCGCCGCCCAGCAGTCCTTTTCGCCCGTTTCTTTCAAATGGACGTCCCTGACCGCGAGAGGCCATTTCTTTGCGCCAGCATCGTCAGCGGCTGCGCCCAATCGCGGCATAATTCCCGCGCCGATGACCAAACCACCTGCCTTCCCGAAAAAGCCCCTTCGTGTAATGTTCTCCTGCCTTCTCATTCTCCGCGCTCCTTTGAATTTCTACGCGTTGCAGTTCCATTTCGATGATGTTGCTGTGGAAATGGAACTGCAGAGATCGCGGAAAGGTCCTCTATCATCCCGTTTGCTCTCGGCGCTCTCTGCGTTCTCTGCGGTTAGCTCCTGGTGGTGCCGGGCGGTTAGTTTCCTCATGTCAGTTACGGGGCGCCATTCGCCGCTCGCTTTGCCCGGATCAATGCATTTCGATACGCTTCCGGGACTTTTGCGCTGCCGCCTTCGGGCGTCCACCAGCGGGGAGTTTCGCCGTAAATCCAAACGTATCCGTCGGACTGCCGCAGCGCTTCGGCGATGCACTTCTCAAGCACCTCCGGCGGCCAGACGTTTTTCGAGAAATCGTCGGTGCTCCAGCCCCGGTTTCGCCAATCCGCATCCATCCAGATGCCGAAGGAGACGCGGAACGTTTTCTGATACTTTTCTGCATCAGCCACGATTGACAGCACTCCCTTCACCATCGTCTCGCGAGCCTGCGCGAACCGAGCGGGATCGGTGTAAGTGTACGAAAGCTCATACCCGTCCACAAAAGCAATCTGCGGGCCGGCTTTCGCCAACATCCCGTCGAGGAACGGCGCCAGAAGCCCATACGGACAATCTTTCAGCGGCCGCTCCCCGCCGCCGCTCTCCGCCCAGGGAAGCGAATACCCGAACGTCAGGAACACGACAATATCCGGATATTCCGCCTGAAGCGCCTGGACGAATTGCTCCCCGCACTCCGTCACCCGCTTCGCCATCTCCTCCCACGTCACCTCCCGCCCCGCCTTCTTCTGACACCACGAGAACTGCCACAAGGGAGAGTTGTACTGCTCGATGTCGAAGAGGATTCCTTTGACGCCACCTTCACGAGCCACTCTCGCAGCCAGCTTCGCGTTATTCACAATCGGCGAAAAATCCTCGAACCAATTCCTGTCCGCCGGAGTCGTGTTGAAGCGCAGGAAATTCTCCGTCAACCTCCGAAATTTCGTCGCCTTCAGGTCATCAACCGCCGGTTTCAACTCCTCATAGCTGAACGCTTTCTTCCCCCAGCATTCCCACAGGAAATTCCCGGTTGCTCCGTCCGCCGTCTTGTAATCCAGATGGAACACACAGCCGTCGAACGGGGACGTCTCCATTTCCTCGATGTGCTCCCGCATAAACTCCGTCCCGGGCTCATCCCACCCAAACTCAATCAGCTTCTTCTCAATGGCGCCTGGGGCCGACGTGGAAACCGCGGCCAAAATAGCGATCGCGATTGATACTGTGCGCATCACACTGGCTCCGTACTATCCATGACAGGGTTAACTACTGTCCGGGCCCACCGAACCACTGGGACCCCTAAAAGTATATCTCCCGCCCATACAGCCACCGCAACATGAGCTGCGGGTAGAACCTCTGGGCGAGGCCCACAAGGCGCCCGAGTAGCCAGCCCAGCTGTGAATAGGGGCTGGAGGCCCCCAGGATCACCTCCGGCTGGTAGCGAACGATGCTACCCAGGATGAATAGGGCGATAAAGTAGTACGATGGCCGCGGCAGCACAAGCTCGGGCTGAACCTGCCTCACGAGGTACCACCTTGCCACGTCTCGGAGGACCAGGTCCGCTTCTAAGCGCTCCACGCAGAACGACGAGACCGCCTCCTGACTACCGGTATCCACCGTATCCTTCACACGGAGTATGTTGCCCTCGGGCTCCAGCGTGCAAACCTCAGGAAGAGTCGGAAAGTCTGATTCCCATTTAGACCTGAAGTCGGTCAAGTAGTGCGGGAAACGCAG
>JAUYEE010000150.1 GCA_030691545.1 bacterium
TTCGTGGAGTGGGGTTGTAGAAAACGCGATGTTATTGATGGACGACGTGACGGAGCAGGTGCGGCTTAGCGAGGAAGTGCGGCGGGTCGAGCGCCATCTTGTAGGCGTCGTCGAGAGCGCCAGCGATATAGTCCTATCCACCGATACGGACGGCAGGATTTTGACGTGGAACACGGCGGCTGAGAAGATTTCGGGTTACACCTTCGACGAAGTCAGGGGACACTTTTTCTTTGAATATTGTGCGGAAGGCTGTCACGAAGAGGTCAAGAAAGTTTTTTCGAGCAAGGGGGCGCGGAAGAGCTCGAGCATGGCTGAATGGGGTCTCCTGACGAAGAATGGGGCAGTTATCCCTGTCTCATGGGTTTGTTCGCTGATGAAAGATGACATGTCGCAGTGCGTCGGAATCGTCGCAGTAGGAAGAGACCTGACCGAGCGGCGCAAGTTCGAGATGCAGCTTCTTCAGTCACAGAAGCTCGCGGCGTTGGGCGTGATGGCAGGGGGAATTGCCCACGAGATTCGGAATCCCCTGGCGATCTGCTCGTCGGCGGCTCAATTTTTGATAGAGGACGACCTCAGGCCAGAGTTTATGAAGGAGTGCGCTGAGAAGATTCAGGTTGGCATTCGGCGGGCGTCGGGCATCATCGAGAGCCTCCTGAGGTTTGCTCGCCCGTCGGCGACTACGCAGATGGAGCAGGTAAACCTGGTTTCGTTGCTGACGGAGACTCTTACGTTGGTAGTCAACCAGGCAAGAATTCAGAAGATTACCTTGAGGTCAGATTTTCCTGACAGGCCCGTGCTGATCAGCGGCATTGCGGGACCTCTTCAGCAAGCGTTCATGAACCTTTTGCTGAACGCGATCACTGCCATGCCGAACGGGGGGACATTATCCGTCTCCGCCGAGAAATCGGAGAGCGAAGCGCTCGTTCGGGTTGCAGACACGGGCCATGGCATCTCCCGGGAAGAGGTGCACAAAATCTTCGATCCGTTTTACACGACATCCCCTGCGGGAAAGGGAACGGGGTTGGGGCTGTCCATCTGCTACTCGATTGTGAAGCAGCACTTTGGCTCCATTGAGGTGGAAAGCGCCGAGGGAGAAGGAAGCAGGTTCACCGTCAGGTTGCCCATTCGGTAAAGAGAAAGACGCCGCATGATGAAAAGCAGAGAGCCGATGGTTCTTGTCGTTGATGACGAGCCGGATATGTGCTGGGCTTTGGAACACATCTTGGAGACGAACGGGGTTCGCGCGAAAAGGGCTTTGACCGCCCAGGAAGCACTTACGTTATTGGAGTCAGAACAGTTCCCCCTCGTCTTCCTCGACGCGAAGTTGCCGGACATGGAAGGGCTGGAGCTTGCGAGGCAAATCCGCGAGATGAATCCGTCCGTTCGCATCGTGGTGGTCTCCGGCTACTTCTACAAAGAGGACGAAGCCGTCCGAAAGGCTTTGGCGGAAGGATTGATCTGCGGCTTCGTCGCCAAGCCTTTTCTCCATGACGAGATTCGAAAGGTCATCGAGACCACGCCGCGGCGCGGTTCGCCGCCTTCATCGCCGACGTAACGCCGGCGTCTCGCCGGCGCCCTCCGAGGGGTAACGCTGCCCCGCCCAGTCGTGGCGCTCTCCCTGGTCGGTCGGTCGGCCTGCCCGTGTTCGCGCACAAGGCGCCCACTGGGTTCAGTGCACACTGTGCGCTTGTTCCGCCGTCGGCGCTGAACGGCCAGGGACGCCGTGCAGAAGCGCGCACGGTCCGCTGGGCCGGCTCGGAGGCTTGTGCGCGAACGCCCTGGCCGCAGGGACGCGCGGCGGGCGCTTCGTGCGGACGATTCGCTGTCGGGCCTGAGACCTCTGCGCGGTCAACGGGCAGGCGGGCAGGCGGGTAGTGGAATCCATTCCATAAGACGGGGAAGCCTTTCCATAGCCGCACTTCTCGAATGGCTCACTTTGGCGAAGGAACCAATGGAACACGCTTCTCTATCCCCCTTGCATCCCCTCAATTGCGAAAAACGGGGATTTCCCTCTGCCCTGGCATGAATCTCGCCTATCTGTCGTCCGGCATGCCGAAGGAAGAAGCTAGTACTGGCAGGTAAAGTCATCGGTAAAGGAGAACTGACACAGGAGGTAATGTATGGCACAGGTTCAGAAGTCAACAGACTCGTCCAGTCTGGCGGAGGTCGTGGATCGCATTCTGGACAAGGGCATCGTCATTGATGCCTGGGTGAAGGTCGCCTTGGTCGGGATCGAGTTGCTGTCCATCGAGGCACGCATCGTCATCGCTTCCGTTGAGACCTATCTGAAGTACGCTGAGGCAATTGGTCTCACGGCGAGCGCGGCTGCTCCGGCGTAAGGACGGACGGTAGAAGAGTTCCTGCTGTTGGGCGGGGACCGCGTGGCGGTTCCCGCCCGGCAGAGCACAACGCGGTTTCAGCATCAGGAGACACAAGGAGAATGACTATGGGTGGTCTAACCGAAGATATGACGCGGCTTCACGGCGAGATAAGCGCTCTAGATATGGCGAGAGAAGCGCTCGTTGATGCTCTGGCGCGCGGAACCAAGGACCGCAGGAACAACGTCTTCAGGATGCGCGAAGGCTTTCGCAGCGCCCACGCTGAGATGGCGAAAAAGGGCGAAGCCGACCGGTCAGCAACGGTTAAGGGCATCGAGCATACGGTTTCAGAACTCAGGCGTGGAGCGTCTGAGATGCAAAGCAGTTTCAGGGATGCCCAGACCGAAATGGCCGGGAGAGCCGAATCCAATCGCCTGGCGTTCATGAAAGGATTGAAGAAGTCGGTCTCGGGGATGCGAGACCTCTTCCGGGACGCCCACGCCGAAATGGCAGGGAAGACAAGGGCCGACGCGTCGGCGTTTACGAAAGGCGTGAGGTTGGCAGTGTCGGACTTGAAGAGAACGGTCGCCGGCCTCAGGCAGGATTTCGGCGTTGACATAGCCGGGGCCCACGGCGCCTGGCTCGGGGTGGGTTCGACCGGACGCCGAGCCGCGGAGGTCGCCGAACGTCCAGGCAGGAGCGACGCGGCGCGGAGCGCCGAGGAAGAGGTGGTGTCTGATGTCAAGGAAGACAGAGGGATGCGGCCAGCGGCCCGAGGCGGAAAGGGGAAGAAGCGCCGCCAAAGCCCTTAGGTGCTGGGCGAACCGGGAGGCAGGTTGGTGATGGTGATCGAGGAGCGAGGAACGCATGAGGTGCGCTGCTCTTTCTGTGCGGGCCGAGGGAAAGACCAGTTCGGCATAATGTCTCGTCTCTCGGCCTGCAGCGTATGCGGAGGGAGAACAACGGTGGTGGTCCAGGCACCGTACGCCCGCTGTGCTCATCGCAAAGGCGCCGGGACAATAAAGAGACTAACGTGCACTGTCTGCCGCGGCACAGGCTTCGGCCCTGCAAAGGCAGGGCCAACCGTTGTATGCCCAACGTGCAGAGGCAGCGGGGACGACCTCTCCGCTCCGGCGATGGCCTGTTTGAGATGTCGCGGCCGAGGATGGCTTCGCGCAGCGGCGGAACCAGAAGGTCCCCATCCAATGGAGAGTCAGAAAGGAGCGGTAGCATGAACGGCGACAACGACAGGACGGCCCTCGCGAGCATCGTGCGGATTCAGGCCGACGACGATAACGTCGTGCCGGAGCCGAGCGACGAGTTCGTCAACACTCCCCATGTGCAGGAGATTACGGACAGGGCGTTGGCCTATCTCGAGGTTGGCTATCCGGTCCATTTCGCGGGGCCGGCGGGGACGGGGAAGACGACTCTGGCATTTCACGTTGCGGCTCAGCTTGGTCGCCCTGTCATGCTCATTCACGGCGATGACGAGTTCGGGAGTTCTGACCTCATCGGTAAAGAAGCCGGATACCGGAAGTACAGGCTGATTGACAATTTCATTCATTCCGTCATGAAGACCGAGGAAAACTCGAGCACTCTCTGGGTGGATAATCGCCTCACCACGGCCTGCCAGAGGGGATGCACCCTCATCTATGATGAGTTCACGCGTTCGAGGCCGGAGGCGAATAACGCACTCCTGAGCGTCCTGGAGGAAAAGATTCTCAATCTGCCGAAGCTCCGGGCAACCGGAGAAGCTTACCTGGAGGTCCACCCGCAATTCCGGGCCATCTTCACCTCGAATCCGGAGGAGTACGCAGGCGTCCACAAAACGCAGGACGCCCTCATGGACAGGCTCATCACTATCCACCTTGGTCATTACGACCGGGAGACTGAGATTCAGATAGCGACGGCGAAGTCGGGAATAGCAAGGGCCGACGCTGAGACAATCGTGGACGTTGTGAGAGAACTGCGGGCCGTGGGAGTCAACAATCACCGCCCCACGATAAGGGCGTGCATCGCTATCGCACGAATTCTCGCCCACAAGAATGGCCACGCCCGAATGAACGACCCGGTCTTCCAATGGGTGTGTCGGGACGTGCTGAACGTGGACACTGCGAAAGTCACCCGCGACGGACAGTCGCTGATGCCAAAGAAGCTGGATGAGGTGATTCGAAAGGTTTGCGCGCAGCGGATATGACGCATCAAGATTAGTTGCAAAAGCGTGAAGGAGCGAAGAGATGGCTATCCCCAAAAGAAATGCACGAGGCTTGCAGGACATACGCACCCTCTCCGGAAGTGTGGATCAGAAGAAAGTCCCGCACAGGGCGTTCATGCGAATCACTGTGCTTGAGATGGAAAAAGCACGACGCGACAAGGAGAGAGAGAGCGCGGTGCACCGCGTGAGAAATATAGAGGCCCGGTTCCAGGAGATCGAGGACGAAAAGGAGGAGCTGCTGCGAGTCGTGGGCGTTAAGAAAGACGACCAAAGTGATCCTGCAGGGGCATCCGAGGAAAAAGCTGAGCCAGACCACAGCCCCGCCACGCGGGGCTTCAAAATCCGATATTGAGAGGAGCTTTGCCGATGCTGACGCTGAGGACTTCGGACAACGTTCGGACAAGCCGGCACGTGAAAGGATTTCGCTCCTGCGGGCATCAGGCCGGCGCGGCAGCCAAAGACCTGGACCGCGGACGAGTCCTTCACGAGGAGACCCGACGACTTCGCGGTCAGGCAAGACGGGCCTGGCTTAACCGCCAGTGGGCAGGACGATTCGAGCGCGCTGCGGAGCGATTGAGAGTTCTTCCGCCGTCGGCTCCGTCCGGGAGAAAGTGAGGGAAGCAAAAGATGAAAATCAACTGTCTTTCATGCGGGCACAAGGTGGACCTGGACCACGTTTATGACGACTACGCCGGGCAGGTCAAGTGTTTTGCCTGCGGGGCCCTTCTGGAGATTCGAACGGAAGGAGGACATCTCAAGTCGGTCGGCCTGGCCCGCTTCTCGTCGCGACTTTCGCCGGAGGAAGCCCTCGAGCGTGCCGCCCGGTAGAAAGTCATCCCCTGGGAGTATCTTCCGTCCTGGGCTGCCGCCGGGTTGCCCCAGGTGTCGCCGCGCCGCCCAGGCGGGGCAGTCCCGAGGGCGTCTCGCCCTCGGCATCGGGGGCAGGATGCCCCCGAGACAGCCGGCAAGATGCCGGCGGTACGTGGAGGTGCTGCAACTATTGAGGACCGGATAGAAGATGGATCAGCAAGTGCGAACGAAAGTCGGCAGGTACATCTATGCCGTGGTCCCCGCGACCCTCGATTGGCCGGACAGCCTCTCCGGGATTGGCGGAGAGAACGTCTATACCGTTTCGGAGGGGCGTCTAACGGCCGTGGTGAGCGACGTTGCCGACACCAGAATCCGCCCTGAACGCCAGAATCTTGCCGCTCACCAAAACGTCCTGAGGCAACTTATGGAGCACACAGCGGTCTTGCCGATGCGTTTCGGGATCGTCGCGGGGACGGATCAATCCATCAGGAACATATTGTCCCTCAACCAGGATGCCTTACTTGAACAATTACAGCGGGTGGCTGCCAAGGCGGAAATGGGATTGCGAGTGACATGGGATGTCCCCAATATATTTGATTACATCGTGAATACCCACCCCGAGTTGCGAGCCGCCCGCGATTATTTTTTCCGCGGAAACCGCGAGCCTTCCCATGAAGAAAAGATCGAACTCGGACGAATGTTTGAGCGCATCCTCAACGAAGACCGAGACGCGCATACGGCTCGAGTGGAAGAGGTCTTATCACCTCACTGCCACGAGATCAAACGAAACCGATGCCGGAGCGAACGCGAGGTCATGAACCTGGCGTGCCTGGTGGGGCGGGAGGCACAAGCTCAGTTTGAGGAAGCGGTGTTCGAAGCGGCCAAGCTTTTCGACAATAACTTCACGTTCGACTATAACGGGCCATGGGCCCCTCACAACTTCGTGGAAATCAACCTGGGGTTGTAACGCCCGAAAACACAAGGCGGGATGGGAATGTTGCTCCTTGACGATATCGCCCTTTTCCCGATGCGAGGCATCCTGTGGGTTTTCCGTGAGCTTCACAATGCCGCGATGCAGGAACTTGCCAACGAGGCGGACTCCATCACAAACGATCTCAGCCAGCTTTATGCGATGCTGGAAACGGGCAGAATCCCGGAGGCGGAGTTTGTCGCGCGGGAAAAGGAGCTTCTGGAACGCCTCGAGAAGATACAGCAGCATACAAGCCAGGACGATGCTTCGGATGAACAACCCCAAGGCCGCGAGATCGCTCAGACAGCCCCAGCGGGAAAGGTGGAATCGCTGAGCGTTTGACTCGGCGCGGCTGATAAAGGGCCGTTGAATTCACCACTTTTGGATTTCGGATTAGGAGAGAGAACCACGAAGGACACGAAGGGCACGAAGCACAGCAGCATCTGTCCCCCTTCGTGGGCTTCGTGCTCTTCGTGGTAGGCCTTGTCCGCTCCGGCCGTGCCAGCTAAGAGGGCGCCGATGTGTGCATCCGGGCAGGCAGCCTGCCCGCATTCGCGCACAAGCCTCCGAGCCGGCCTAGCGGACCCTGCGCGCCTCTGTACGGCGTCCGACCGACCGGCCAGGGATGGACGCGGATTCGGAAGGGAGGGTTGATGCACCACCATCCATTTGACGAAGCTGAACACGTGTCTCTTTGCGAAGCCCTTGACCGCGTCCTGAACAAGGGGGCGGTGGTGGCGGGCGAGTTGGCGATTTCCGTTGCCGACATTGACCTTATTTTTCTGGGGCTGCGACTCGTCCTCACTTCCATAGAGACCGCTCGCGAGGCAAACATCTCCGAGGCCCTGGGTTACCGCGCGGGCCAGCGCTGACCGTGGAGCGCTCAAGGTGAGCTCTGATGGAACCGCAGATGAACGCAGATGGACGCGGATTCGGAAAGCCCGAGAATGTGTTCTGACTGTCGCAGTCGCCAGGCCCGGCTCAGAGGTACCAGGGAAATCGCTCCATTCTCGTCGGACGGATGACCGATGGACACTATCAGAAAGCCAAGAGTGGAATCAAACGCAATAGGCGACTTCGCCCGAGTGATGCAGGCTGCGCCACTCAACGGCCCTCGCCGGCCCGCGTCCATAGAGGCGCCGCGCCTCAACCTCGATCCGAATGGAGGAAAAAACGGCATTGCACAATTGGTCCTGACGCTCATCAAACTCCTCCACGAACTGCTCGAGCGCCAGGCAATTCGGCGGATTGATTCAGGCTCCCTCAGCGAGGCTGAGATCGAGAGGCTCGGAGAGACCCTGATGAAGCAAGCCCAGGAGATTGAAAGGCTTCGGAAGGAGTTCGGCCTGGAAGAGGACGAGCTGAATCTCGACCTCGGCCCCATTGGCCGCCTTTTGTAAGGAGAGTCCTACATGGCAGCTCAAACCGCAATGCAGCATTCGGTCGCCAGCACCAACTTAGCCGACCTCCTCGAAAGGGTGCTGGATAAAGGGATCGTCATCGCCGGCGACATCAAAATCAAGCTGGTGGACGTGGAGCTTCTGACGATCCAGATTCGCTTAGTAATTTGCTCTGTGGAAAAGGCCAAGGAAATCGGCCTTGACTGGTGGGCAAACGGCAAATCGGTTAATCATCACTCGGGCTGGGAGCCAACGGTGGACTGTGTCGCCAAAATCGAGGAAAGACTGGCGAAGGTGGAAGATGCGCTTTCGTCAGGAGAGTCTCGAGCCGGTCGAGGGCTGCCGTAGTTGCAGGACGCCGCGGCTACGTGCCAGGTGACGTTCACTGCCGGATGGTTGCCGTACCCGGATTCCAAGATGAACGTGCCGAACTGGCACGGGATTCGGTTTGGGCGCCCCCATATCTTTCCCCGAAGATGTACGGCTCCTGCTCGCTGCTTTCCTTATAGACGTCGTACTTCCCATTATATGCCAGGGGGACGATGTAGAGCCGCGCCTTCCAGGGTTCAGAAACGACACGCACTCGTCGTTCGTCACCTCAGTTATTTTCACATAGAAGCTGTTCGGCCTGACTTGATGAACCGGCGTTTCGTCACTAAAGCCCCCCAGATCGCCCATGTTGAATGATCCCCAGACAGCGTTCTTCGCCGTTCCACAATCAGCCAGCGGGCCCGGGCACTTTAGAGGTCCGAGCGAGCAATCATGTCCACCGGCGGCGCTCGGTCGCCGATGACTCCCTTCGCAAAGAGAACGTCTTTGCCAGGCTCGGTACAGTTGAAGCGGCCCCCTCGGCAAAAGGGAGCCCTCCGCGTTCGCCCCCGTGCGGAATCAGACCCGACGGAACGGGGACCTTGCCTGCGCCCGTCGAGGAGTGGTATATTATCTGTGTTGAGACGAGGTGGGCGGCTACACGGCCTGCGCCAGGAACAGTTCATTGTCGGCTTCGGACACCGGGTGGTGTGTAGTGTGCTTTGTCGCCTCAACGACATTCGCCTGCGGCTTTCGCTCGGGAGGTTGTTGTTCGCAGCTTTAGGGTCGCTGTATCGTCTTGCATAACTCTATAACGACAAGTAGCCACGAAATGAGAAACCGCAGGTTCAGATGAGGACATAAGACATGGAGCAAATCGCCCGTGTGTTGACTGTTCGCCTTTCCCCCTTCCTGTGTCGGGGCATCGCCGCCGTGTTGTGCTGGCTTCTCCTGATGGGCGGCGGCGCCGCGCTGACCGTCTCGGAGATCATGTACCATCCGGTGCCTTCTCCTTTCGACCCGCCGGACCCGGACACCGGAGAGGCGCTGGAGTATATCGAGCTGTATAACGAGCTGTCGGAGACGGAAGATCTAAGCGGATATTCATTCGCCGAAGGGGTAATATACGAATTCCCGCAGGGGATTCTTCTCAATCCCCGCTCATTTCTTCTCGTGGCTTCCAATCCGGATGCTCTTCGCGATTTCTACGCCTCGCGGGGAGTTGACCTGACGGGTGTGGACATTTACGGCCCATGGCAGGGTGCGTTAGACAACGGGGGCGAGAATGTCGAGCTGCGTGTCGAGGGCGGGGGGAGGCTGCTGCGATTCGGCTACGACGACGGCGGGCAATGGCCCGCGGCGGCGGACGGGACGGGGCATTCCCTGGAGCTCCTCAGTCCATTCTACGACCTGGACGAGCCGGAGAGCTGGGAGATCAGCGAGAAAATCGGCGGCACGCCCGGAAAAGCCGGGCGCTTCACGGTCCCCACGTTCAATCCGGTCTCCACTCTTCCGAGCATCGAGTGGACCAAGAAGGATTTCGATGATGCGACCTGGCTGCCCGGAGTCACGCCGATCGGCTTTGACCCGACGGGCCCGTACCCTATTGCCACACAGCTTTCCGACATGCGTTACGCTTACACCACGGTTTATATGCGCATTCCCTTCCAGGTGGACGATCCCACGGGGCTGCTGAGTTTGTCGCTGGAGATTTACAACGATGACGGATTCGTGGCATACCTGAACACGACCGATGTGGGGCGGAGTTCCACCGTCGGCCTCGCCCCGGGAATTCCTCCGACGTACAGGGCGACTTGCGCGAATAAAAGCCCGGAGCCTTCCTCGTACGAGGCGTACGACATCACTTCGTACGCGAGCAAGCTGGAGTCGGGGACAAACTGCCTGGCGATTCACGCCATCAACACGAGCGCCTCGAGCAGCGACTTCATCATTTCAGCCCGCCTCATCGCCACGTGGGGGACAGGTTCGGTGGTGCTCGTCGAGGAAGGGAATCAGTGGCTTTACTTCAAGGGTCTTTTGGAGCCGGTGCCTGACCCGGGCAATGGGGAAGAGGACACCCGGCATCACATCCCCGGAACCCGCAATCACGAGCCGGTGGTCATCAACGAGTTCCTCGCAAAAACAACGGTTCCGGACGCCGGCGACTGGGTCGAGCTGTACAACCGAAGCGACCAGCCCGTCCAGATTGGCGGAATGTATCTGAGCGATAACGCAGACGACCTCGCGCGCTTTCGCATCCCCGACGGCGAGGTTCTCGATGTGGGAGACTACCGCGTTTTCGAGCGGGCGGAGTTGGGCTTCGGTTTGTCGTCATTCGGCGAGAAGATATTCCTGACAGCCGCAGACCTTTCCCGCGTGCTTGACGCGGACAACTACGGTGAGCATGTCGTAGCGGAGGTCAGCTACGGCCGCTACCCGGATGGGGCGGATGAGTGGTACTTCATGCCCAGTCCTTCGAGGGATGGCCCGAACTTCGTCTTTCTGGAAGACTCGATTGTCATCAACGAAATCATGTATCACCCCATCACGGAAGACGACCGCGACGAATACATCGAGTTGTATAACCGCGGGACAAGCGCTGTTTCGCTCGCAGGTTGGAGTCTGAGCAAAGCGGTGCGGTATGACTTTGCAGACGGAACAGAGCTGGGACCCGGTGAGTATCTTGTCGTTGCCCAAGACCCTGACCATATTCAAGCGAAGTACGGGATAGATAACGTCGTCGGTCCCTATGACGGCGTTTTAGCAAACGATGGCGAGCGCATCCGGCTGAGAGACCAGTATGACAACGTCGTGGACACTGTTCGGTACTACGATGGCGGCGACTGGCCCGACGCTGCCGATGGCGAGGGATCGAGCCTGGAGCTGATTGATCCGAGGGACGACAACGATGTGCCTTCTGCCTGGGCAGCGAGTGATGAGTCGGGAAAGTCAGAATGGACCCACTTCTCATTCACCTCCGTCCACACGAACTGGTGGTATTCACCGGACAGCGAGTTGCACGTTATGCTCCAGCATCGAGGCGAGGCGCTTGTGGACGCTCTGAGCGTGCGCCAGGGGAGCACGGAGTTCGTGTCGAACGGATCGTTTGAGTCGGGTGCAACCGGGTGGCTTATGGAGGGGACGCACATTGAATCCTTCGTCACCTCGGAAGATGGTTACGACGGAACCCGTTCCCTTCACATCGTAGCGAGTGGGCGAGGGGATACGTACTCGAATCGCATCGAGACGAACCTTTCGCCTCTCAGTTTAGGGCAAAGCTACACCATCAGCGGACAGGCGCGCTGGCTGAAAGGGTCGAAATGGCTGCTCGCTCGCATTCACGCTCAGGCGATGGCGCGCGCGGTGGAGATGACATTGCCCGAAAAACTTGGAAGCCCCGGCCAGCCGAATGGCGCCTGGGCGCCAAACCGCGCCCCCAGCATCACCGGCGTACGGCACAACCCTATTCTTCCAACCCCATCGGAAAACGTCATCGTGACCGCGCACATCGCGGACGTGGACGGCATCAGCGGCGTCGAGCTTCTCTACGGAGTCGAGAACAGCGGGAGTTTCTCGCCTGTGCCAATGAACGAGACAGGCGGCCCCGGAAGCGCCATCTACTCAGGGCAGATTCCCCCCCAGGCGAACGGGACATTGATGGCGTTTTACATTCAGGCGACGGATGGCCTCGGCCTCAGCAGCACCTATCCCGCCGACCCGAGTTACCGGCAGTGCCTCTACCGGGTCGTAGCGTCGCCAACGCTCTCGGTGGTTCCGGTTTACCGCATCCTGATTCCTGCGAGAACGGGCCAGCAGTTGGGGACGAATCCGAGGGCGATGAGCAACCATCTTCTTCCCTGCTCATTCGTCTATGACGACACGGAAATCTATTACAACTGCGGGATCCGGTACCGTGGGAGTCCGTTCATTCGTTCCTGGAGTGACTACACAGACCCTGTGAACGGGAGGCCTGGAATGCGAATCCGGTTCTCGCCGGACAACCCGCTCCACGGGCGGGGTGAGATGAACCTGGACGTTCAAGACCCGCGAGGGGGCATGTCCTCACTCCAGAACGAGCGAGTCGCTTACTGGATATGCCGCAAGATCGGGATTCCCTGGAGCCAGATTCGCTATGCCCGGGTATTCTGGAACCAATATGACAAAAGCCTGTACGGCGACGTGCAGAAAGTGGACATCGAATACTTAGGATACTGGTTCCCCAATGATGACGCCGGTTATCTGTACAAAATAGATGACTGGTTCGAGTTCAACGATGGATGGTCCTTCAGCTACAACACCGCAGACCTTCAGTACTGGCGAGGAGGCAATCTCGGCGGATGGGGCGAGGAGAAGGAGCTGTACCGGTGGAACTACCATATTCGTAGCCGCGACGAGGAGGACAATCTTCAGCCCATCGTCAGTCTCATCTCGAAGATGGACCCGGCGATGAATCCCTCCACCTCCCAATACCGGGCGGAAGTCCTGTCCGTACTGGATGTGGAGGAAGTACTCAGGGAGATTGGCGTCCGTCACGTCGTCGGGGACTGGGATAGCTGGGGCTATAAGCGAGGGAAGAACAACCTCCTTTATCAACGTCCCTCCGACGGGCGGTTTGTCCTGATCCCATGGGACATTGACTGGGTCTTCGGAAGCGGTGATGGTCCCAGTACCTCTCTGACCTATACAAGTGACCAGTATGGCTTTGACCAATTGTTCAAGGCCTTCGGAGCTGAATACGAACAGGCCCTCTGGGCGATCGTGGATGGGCCGCTGGCCCCCGGCGCCGCGAACGGCTATATGGATCGGACACACCAACTCCTTTCTCAGGAAGGGCTCGGCATAGGGAGCCCCGATGGCATCAAGTCGTTTCTGATTTCCCGGCGGAACTACATGTTGCAGATGCTCGACAAGCCCGTCAGCATTACGACGAACGACGGGGAGCCTATTGTGACCAGCGACGCGGACCTGGCTATTACCGGGACAGCCCCCTATAACGCAGAGAGCATGACCCTGAACGGGCAGCCCATTGAACCGGAATGGACGAGCAGCACCACGTGGGTGCTTCGCGGGGTACTTTCACCAGGGGTCAATGACCTGACCGTCGAATTCTTCGATGGCAATGGTCAAAGCCTCGGGAGCGCTCAGATCACTGTCACGCTGAATCCGTTCATCATTTACCGCCTGTCCTATACGCCAGCGGGAGTGTTCCTGGCGTGGAACAGCACCCCGGGCGAGAGCTACACAGTTCTCGCTGGCGACACGGCGACACCCCTCACCGCAATCTCGCCTCTCCTCCAGGCCACCACGCCGATGCTCTATTACATAGACGCGGACGCTCCTCCGCACCAGCGACGGTTCTACCGCGTGAAAGTCGGCGAACCGCCGCTTCTTCCCGGGTTGGAGGCGGAGTACTTCAGCGGGACAAGCTTCGGCAGCCTGCTACTCAGCCGGATTGACGAAAACGTTGATTTCAACTGGGGTGTGAGTTCACCGGCGCCGCAAGTGCCTGTGGACGGTTTCTCCGTTCGCTGGACCGGCTTCATCATCGCGGAGAATCCGGGGCTGCACACCTTCTGGACGGAATCGGATGACGGAGTCCGTCTGACGGTGGCAGGCGAGACCATTATCGAAAACTGGACGGACCACTCCGTGATCCTCGACGAGGGAAACATCTCCTTGTCCCAGGGAATCCACCCGATTGTGCTGGAGTACTACGAGAACACCGGCGACGCGGTCATCCGCCTGCACTATCGCGCTCCGGGGATTCCGGAGCAGATTATCCCGCCGGGAGTCCTCGGCCACGCGCCGTGAGGCGCCCCTCGGCGACGCTCCCCTCTCGCCACGGGTGAACCTCGACGTGCACCTGCCCTTCATGTAAGATGCTGTGTGCTCGTTGTGGCGTCTGACCTGTCAGACGATGTCCGACGTTGAAGTTGAAGAGGAGGTGCACAGTGAAAAGACGGGACTTCTTTCAGATGATGACGGGAGGAGCCATGGTCGCCGCAACGCTTCCTCGGCGTTCCTCCGCCACAGAGGAACGCGACCCGCGCGAGAGACCAAACATCCTGTGGATTAGTTGCGAGGACATGAGCCCGGACATAGGCTGTTACGGAGACAAATATGCGGTCACGCCGACCCTCGATAAGCTCGCCGCGGAAGGCGTCCGGTACGCCAACGTTTTTTCCCATGCTCCGGTTTGCGCGCCGGCACGGTCGGGCATCATCACGGCGATGTATCCGACGACCATTGGCACACACCACATGCGCTGCCAGGGCGTCCCGCCGGCGTACGTGAAGTGTTTCCCGGAGTATCTCCGCGCGGCTGGCTACTATTGCACCAACAACGTGAAAACCGATTACCAGTTCGACCCGCCCCTGACCGCCTGGGACGAGAATAGCAGCAAAGCCGACTGGCGCGGCCGCGAAAACGGACAACCGTTCTTCTGCGTTATCAACATTACGACGACGCATGAGAGCCAGGTTCGCAATCACTCAAAGCAGATGCTCGACCACATCGCTCGCCTTGCCCCCCATGAGAAGCACGACCCCGCGAAAGCGGTTCTCCCGCCCTATTACCCCGACACGCCGATTGTCTGCCGCGACTGGGCGCAGTATTACGACATCATGACGCTGATGGATAAGGAGGTCGCGGACATCCTCAGGCAGCTCGCGGATGACGGGCTCCCCGAGGAGACAATTGTCTGGTTCTGGGCCGACCACGGGCGGGGTCTGCCGCGAGCGAAGCGGTGGATTTACGACTCCGGGACACACGTTCCGCTCATCATCCGCGTGCCGCAGAAGCTCCGGAAGCTCGCCATGCCGGACAATCCCGATGCGGTAAGACCAGGTTCGGTCAACGACGACCTGATTGGCTTCGTTGATTTCGGACCGACAGTCCTGTCTCTCGCCGACGTGAAGGTCCCCGAGTACATGCAGGGACGGCCTTTCCTCGGCAGCCAGAAGGCGCCGCCCCGGCAATACCTCTTCGCGGCGCGCGACCGGATGGATGAGGCCTATGACATCATTCGCGCCGTGCGCGATACGCGGTACAAGTATTTCCGCAACTTCATGCCGCACCTCACCTACGGGCAGGACATTGACTACATGAACGAGATGCCGACGATGCAGGAGATGCGGCGACTCCACGCGGAAGGCAGACTCGTCGGCCCGCAGAAACACTACTTCCTCGAGACCAAGCCCATCGAGGAACTGTACGACACGGAGAAGGACCCTCACGAAGTCAACAATCTGTCGGACGATCCGCAGTACAAGGATGTGCTTGAGCGAATGCGCAATGTGCTTCTCGACTGGATGAAAGAGACCGGCGATGTGGGGCTGATTCCGGAGCCGGAGTTTGAAGAGATGAAACGAACGGGCGGGGTCTGGCAGAAGACCGCCGCTCCGACGTTCACCGCTGCCCTCGACACGCGCTCCAACAAAGTCAAGGTCACCATCGCATGCGCGACGCCCGGCGCCTCCATCGCCTACAGGACAGGCAACGACGAGAAAGGGAAATGGAAGCTGTATGCGCAGTCTCTCACGCCTGGAACGGGCCAGGTTATCCGGGCCAGGGCTTGCCGCCTCGGTTTCCGAGACAGCGAGGAAGTGACGTTCAAGGTAGTCGAGGGAGCCGTCGCACTCCAGCACATTGCGCCGGCAGTAGAGGCGGCGCCGCACTGGCGAGAGAACCTCGACAAGACAGACCTTTTGGAACGACTTCGCGCGATCAAGGCGCTGGACGGCTCGGAAGCCGACGCGATACCGAAATATCTCGACGCTCTCAACGACCCTTATGGTTCCGTGCGGTATTGGGCCGCGGTGGGGCTTCACACGGTCTGCCTTGACTCGGGGACCGCCGAGCGCGCCGCGTCGGCTCTGAAGAAGCATCTCGATGACCCTTCGCCCATTGTGCGCATTGCGTCCGCAGAGGCGCTGTGCGATTGGGGACAGGAGGCCGAGGCGCTGCCGGTTCTGATTGAGGCGATGGAGGACAAGTCGGACACCGTTCGTCTCAACGCGGTCATTGCCCTGGGGCACATCGGCGAGAAAGCCCGACCGGCTTTGCCTCAGCTCCGAGCGGCGACAAAGGATTCATTCGGTTACGTAACGCGCGTCGTGAAGTACGTTCTCCAGCGGCTCGAGCAGACACCGGCATAGACTGAGGGAAGAACGGTGAGACCTCTGCGCCAGAAGACGTAGCTGCAGGGGCGCAATCGAAGAAACAGTAGCTTAGTTCAGGTATTCACAAACACGGTGACGAACCCTCGGAGAGTGTCGCTGATGAATGAGGCCGGCTGCGCTGGCCATCTGTGCCGGGCTTCAGCCGGCACATTCTCGTTAGCCACCTGCTTCAGCGGGTGGTGGCGTCTCTGCGGGTTATGGTGTCGCAGCCGGCTTTAGCCGGGCTTCTCGACCAACGGATTCATCCGTAATACGTCACTGAATTTCTGAAACACGGCACTTCACCTCGTCGGGTGGATGCGCAGTCCGCCGTCTTTCGCCTTATGTCTTGGGCAACTCGTAGCCTTTTCTCCGAGGCCGTTCGAGAAGACGAGCCGCCTCCTCGTCGCCGCCGACGATTCGCTCGTTCTCTCCGTCCCAGTGAAGTCTCCGCCCGGTGAGGTAGGCGATGTTCCCCAGAAGGCAGCAAACGGTCGCCTTGTGGCCGAGCTCGAGGCTCACCGGCGGCTGTTTCCCTTCTTTGGCGCAGTCAATGAACGTCCTCTGCCAGGGACCGTCCTGCTCACTGCCTGGCTCCTTCTCGACGGCTTTTCCCGTTTCTGAATCGTTGTAGATTTCGTATCCGCTCCGGTCGAGGACCATCGTCGCTTTGTTGCCGTGAAAACAGATTCCGTGATGGTTGGGACGTTGCTGAACCGTGTGGAAATTGTTGAATCCGCGATAACTGTATTGCATCACGAAACCGGGGAATTCCCACGACGCCTCGATGGTGTCCGGCGTATCGCTCATGTCGTCAACCACGATCTTGCCGCCTGTGCAGACGGCTGTTTTCGGCGACTCGACCCCCATCGCCCAGAGAATCACGTCAATGTGGTGCACCGCCCAGTTCGTCATCATCCCGCCGCCGTAGTCAAACCACCACGAGTAGGGGAGGCGAGTCGGATTGAAGGGAACGTATGGAGCCGGTCCGAGCCAGCGATCCCAGTGATAACCGGGAGGCGGCGCAGAATCCGGCGCCCGCCCGACGCGGTTGCCTGTATTGTGATAATTCCAGCATTCGACCAGCGCGATTTTTCCGAGACGACCCGACTGGATGATTTCGACAGCCTTCTTGTAGTGCTCCCCGGCTCGCTGCTGCGTTCCCATCATAGCGATCACGCCTGACTTCTTCGCTGATTGAAGCATCGCGCGACCTTCGACGACCGTGTGCGAGAGAGGCTTCTCGACGAAAATGTGCTTGCCCGCTTGGCACGCCCGAATGTGGGGAATTCCGTGCCAGTGCTCCGTTGTGGCAATGACCACCGCGTCTATGTCCTTTCGCTCGAGGATGCGCTCGTGCTCCACCACAGCTTCAGGCTTGTGCGGGTTGGGCTCCGCCGCCAGCAACCGAATCGCCGCATCCATTCTCGGCTCCAGCACGTCGCTGACCATCGCAATCTCGACGTCGGGAAACTCCTTGAATATCTTCATCAACTGCCTCGCGCGCCCGCCGCATGCGATGAAACCCAACCGCAAGCGCTCCGCGGCCGAACGTTTTTCCTCTGCCCGGATAGCCGGTGCCAACGCCGCTACTGTCAGGGCAGCGGCTGCGTAGCCCGTGCTGCTCCTGATGAAATGCCGGCGATCCATCTTTGTGGACATCCTTTTGCTCCTTCGTCTGAATCCCAGAAATGTGAAACTGAACAAGTCTTCCCGGGTTCGTCGCGTCGTCATTGTCCGGCATGCTATCACGATTGTCTTTTGCCGCACAACCCCACACATGGCTGGCGGTGGAGAGAGGACCCGAATCGCGACGGTGGCGGACGAAAGCCTACCCTGTCGTACGCCTGCAATAGAGATTCAAAAACTTGGACTATTCGTGTATTTTTGAGGTCGGGTTTGTGCGCGGTACGTGCAGACCCACAGCCAAAAATGCGATGCGCGGTTACTACAGCATCGAAACCTATAGAGGCAGGAAGACAATGCAAGTGCTGTCCGTGAAGTGCACCTCTCTCGGTGCAGTTCTGACGATTTTTTCTGCTTTCATTGCTCCGTTCGCCACGGCAGAAGAACAAGACCCTGAAGCAGGAGGACCGGTGGACATCGCCCCGTTCGGGCATTTGTGCACCTGGACGGGGTCAACCGCGATGGATATTCAGCGACATCCCGCAAAAATAAGCGAGCTGCCGGAGGGCGCGGCAGTGTTGATTCCCGCTGAAGCCTCTGCCGGGCAAGAGCCGCACATCGGCATCGAGTGGGATTCCCCCCAGGATGTCGCCCGTGTCGAGGTTGAGTTCCTGAGCACGGAAGGCGCCTCGTTGCCGGGGCAGAATGCGCTCGAGTACTGGCACGACTCATGGCCCCCGCAGGATCGCGGCGGGTGGACTCGCCTCGACGACCCTTTTAACGGCGAATGGAAGCGCCCCAGGGCGAGCTTCACGCGGGGGGAAAAGAAATGGGCTTACGACATTCTGCCCCTCACCAAAGAAGAAATTCCTGATACAAGAGGGCTGTCGGTCTCCTTCCGGCGCACGTACAAAGTCCGATTGGTATTCCGCGACGGCCGATTTCCACCAATAGCGGCTCTCCGCGCCTTCTCGCCTCACGTCTGGAAACGGGCCGACCTCAAAATCGAGGTTGTCTCCGGCTCCTCGACTCAGCCGCGAACTTTCACCTCGGCGGAGGTTTTCGCCGGCCACATCCTTTCGCCTCTGCGGCCCGCTTCCATCAGCGGCGGTGCGACGGGTTACCTCCTGAGCGTTCTTTACTCGGATTCTCCCGACGATTCTCCCGATAGAACCATCGTCTCTCTCCGCTGGGGCGAAAAGGAGGACGAGGGTGTATCGTTTCTCCCGGGCGAAGCGGTGCGTCAAGGCATCTTCGTTCCGGATTTCGGATTGTGGGTCGCGGAGGAGAAAGCGGGAAACTTTCAAGACACGCAATTCGCTCAGGGCTCCGACGCGCAGCCGACAATCTGGCAAAGGGTCCCCGCCGAGCCTGAACAAACCTGGCAACGAGCGCGAGAGGAAATCCCCCGCCTCAAGGACACCGAGCACAGGCCATACGGCAGCTATGTTCCGCTCGGCTGCGATAGAAACCGTCAAGAGTTTGGGATTCTTTACAGCGGCAGCGTCTTCTGTCAAAAGGGCGCGTTGAAGTCGCCCGGACGAGAGGACAGCCGGATGCTCTGGCCCGAGGACGACATTATTTTCAAAATCGGCACGGGCGATTCGCCTGATTTTCGGGAAAGAGAGGGCGTGACCAGGCAATCGCTTCTGGAGGGTTACCTCCCCGTTGTGATGAGCGAGTGGGAACAGAATGGAGTGCTTTTCTGCGAGACTGCTGTCGGTGCGATACTGGCGCCAGAGAATTCGGCGCCCGCAGAACCCCGCGGGGACGAGACTTCTGTGTTGCTTCTCTCGCTCGAGGCGAAAAACGCTTCTGATAAGCCTCGTTCGGTCCGGATTTGGTTCGGCACCTCCGTCGCTGAGAGTCTCGCGGTGAAGGAAGATGGTCTTGTCTATGCGCAGGCAACGAAGGAGGGGGACTCCTCTCAGACTGCCCTGCGATGCCTCGCGGGTCTGAAAGGTGATGCCGTGTCCGCCGACTGGTCGGTATCCAGAGCGGTTGCTCCTTCGACAAACGTGGTCGCCTTCGAGACGACAGTTCCGCCGACGGGCGCACGAAAGCTTATTCTCAAAATCCCGTTTCTGTCTTCCCTGACGGAGGAGGAAATCGCTCACCTCCGGGGCATTGATTTTGATAAGGAAGTGCGCCGGACAGAGCGCTACTGGCAGGGCAGAATTAACGAAGGAGCGAAGATTCAAGTGCCGAATCTGCTCCTGAACGACTTCATCCGCGCGCAGTTCTGGCACATTGCGGTGACTGCGGACAAAGACGTGGACACCGGTTTGAGCATGTTGCCCGCGGCGACGTTCCATTACAGGGTCTGCGCGAACGAAGCCTGCCACCAGATTCGCTCTCTTGACCTCCGGGGATACAAAGAACTCGCAGAACAATACCTCGAGCCTTTCATCCAGCTCCAGGGCACGCGCCCCCTTCACGGGAGATTTCGTTCCGCCGAAGGAGTGTTTCACGGACTGCGCGTCAAGGAAGGCGTTGACTACCAGACGTTCAACTACAACCTCGATCACGGCTTCGTCCTGTGGATGCTCTGCGAGCACTATCGCCTGACGGGCGACAGAGCGTGGCTCGAGCGAGTCGCTCCAAATATCATTGCGGGGTGTGATTTCATCGCGCGCGAAAGGCAGGCCACGAAGCTGACTGACGATCGGGGGCGCAACGTCTGGCAATATGGACTCCTTCCGCCGGGGCACCTCGAAGACAATCCCGAATTCCTTCACTGGTACGCCGTGAATGCCTACGCATGTCGAGGAATAATGGATGCGGCGGCTGTGCTATCCGAGATTGGCCGGCCGGAAGCAGACCGCATTCGTCGAGAGGCGTACGAATACCTGACGGATGTCCGGCGAGCCGTTCGCCAATCCATGCTCCTGTCGCCGGTCGTCAACCAGGGCGACGGAACATTCGCGCCCTTCCAGCCAACCCGTTGCCTTCTTCGCGGCCGAGACCTCGGGTGGATTCGCGACAGCCTTTACGGCCCCATTCACCTTATTGACTGTGGAATTTATCCTCCCCACAGCCCCGAAGCGACATGGATTCTCCAAGACGCCGAAAATAATGTGTTCGTGTCTCGTGAGCGCGGGCTTGGAATTGACACCGAGAAATGGTGGTTCAGTCACGGCGGCATGACCCTCCAGCCGAATCTCGTGCCGACGCCGACTGTTTATGTCAAGCGCGATGAACCGGAGCGAGCCATCCGCTGCTTCTACAACACCCTCGCCGCGAGCGTTTACGAGGACGTGCGCGCCTTCTGCGAGTGGCTTCCCTCGCAGTTCGGGCGGGGGGGCGGCCCCTTCTACAAGACGCCGGACGAATCCGCCTTCGTTGTCTGGTTGCGGAATCTTCTGGCAGTGGAGGATGAGGGCAGACTCACTTTGTGCCCTGCGGCCCCGAGGGAATGGTTCGCCGACGGCGAGGAAATCGTGGTTGAGAATCTGCCCACCTACTTCGGCGAAGTGAGCTTTCGCATTCTATCGCAGATCGAAAAGGGCGAGATACGCGCCGATGTGCGCCCGCCATCGCGAAATCGTCCTGAAGAGCTGTGCCTGCGTGTCCGCCATCCGGCGAGGAAACCCATTCGGTCAGTTCACGTCAACGGACGGGCGCATTCTCGCTTCGACAGTGTCAGAGAGTTGATTTCCCTGCCTCTCGAAGCCGAAACTATTGAGGCGGTCATCAGGTATTGAAAGAGGTGAGTGATGTATCGCGCATTCAGCCGCCTGGCTTCTGTCCGCCTCTCAGAGCGATCGTCCACGGGTTTGATTCTCACCTTCGCCCGTGACGGTCCCGTGGCGAACCCGCAGCCTCTCTCACTTCCTCGAACCTTTCACGAGGTCGGTGACATACGAGGTCGCTTAGGGCATATTCTCTATTTTGTTTTTTCTTGAGAATTCCTCTTTTCAGAAAAGGCAACTGTGTTACAATGCCCCGTGATTCAGGTCCAACCGGTCACAAAAAAGTCAGGGAGTTGTTCGTTTCACCCAACACCAGCTAAGGGGGGACAAAGAGATGGCGAAAGCAAAGACCAAGACCGAAGTCATCGCGGGAATCGCTCAGGCGGCCGGAATCGCGAAGAAGCAGGCGGCAGCAGCCCTGGAGGCCTTAGTGGCGATGGCGTGCAAGGGCGCCAAGGACGGCTTCACCGTTCCGGGGTTAGGCAAATTGGTGCTGGTCAGCCGCAAGGCCCGCATGGGACGCAACCCCGCCACGGGCGCCGCGATCAAGATTCCGGCGAAGAAGGTGCTGAAGTTCCGCATCGCCAAGGCTGCTAAGGACGCGGTCCTTCCATCGAAGAAGTAGCCTGCGTCCAGCAAGGCGCAGCCACAGCCGCGGTTTCGGTCGGTCGCGGCGAAAAGGATTATCTCCAGAGAAAAGGCGCACTCCTTCCGCCTCGTGGCGAGGGAATCGGAAGGGATGTGCGCCTTTTTTTCCGAGAGCCGTGGCTATGGCGGGCGCGCTGCAATGGTAACCGAATTCCGCGTAAGTCCGTTCACGCAACGTTGTGGGTCCGGACATTTCCTGTTATAGTGCTCGCGCGGATGACCGAAATTGAATCACTCCCACGATCCCGGAACGGTCTCACTACCTATCAGCAAGGAGACACACCATGAGGCTCATCGCCACGATTCTCTTCTCAGCGGGACTCCTGTCGCTTGCCCTTCACGCGAAACCACAGGAACTGCCGGGTGACCGGATGATGCAGGAATATCTTGCCCAGGAAACGAAAAAAATCACCGCCGCCTTTATGGCGGACATCCGCTCGAAGGAGGACTGGGAGAGGATTCGTCCGCGACTCAAGGAAGAGTATTTTTACATGCTCGGCTTGTGGCCGCTGCCCGAAAAGACACCGCTTAATGCCACAGTCACCGGCACGCTCGAGAGACCGACGTTCAAAGTCGAGAAGCTTCACTTCCAGAGCAGGCCGGGGCTCTACGTTACGGGGAATCTCTACCTGCCGAAAAAGATCGAAGGGCGACTCCCCGCAATCCTCTATCTCTGCGGTCACTCCGGCAGAGGCAGGAACGGCAACAAGACCGCCTTTCAACATCACGGCATCTGGTTCGCCAACAACGGCTACGTCTGCCTGATTATTGACACGCTCATGCTCGGTGAGATCGGGGAGCCTATGGGCGCCATCCATCACGGGACGTATCGGTATAACCGCTGGTGGTGGCATTCTCGTGGTTACACGTCCGGCGGCGTCGAGTGCTGGAATGGCATCCGCGCGATTGACTACCTCGTCACGCGGCCCGAGGTTGATCCCGAGCGCATCGGTGTCACGGGCATCTCTGGAGGGGGGATCGGAAGCTTCTGGGTTGCCGCGGGCGATGAGCGAGTCAAAGCGGACGTGCCGGTGAGCGGGCTGAGCGACCTTGAGACCCAGGTGATTGATAAGGTTATCAATGGGCACTGCGACTGCATGTTCTTCCACAACACGTACCTCTGGGACTTGACCGGCATCGCCGCGCTCATCGCGCCGCGACCATTTCTCTTCGCCAACTCCGACTGGGACACCATTTTCCCCATGCCGGGAAACCAGCGAATACGAGACCGAATGGAATATCTCTACGGCTTGTATGGCAAAGCAGGCGGCGATGGAAACTTCAACATTTGCGTCGCCCCAGGCGGGCATTCGGACAGCTACGAGCTTCGTCTGATGGCTTATCGCTTCATGAACCGCCACCTCAAAGGCGACAATGACGACCCTGTTGAACCGAAGCCCGAACTCTTCAAACCGGACGAACTGAGGGTCTTTCCTGAAGACAGCGATCTGCCTGCTGACCAACTCAACACCAAGATAGACGAGCTTTTCGTTCCGAAAGCGGAAGTGACCGTTCCCTCGGCGGAAGATTTCGCGCGATTCAAGGAAGAGATGCTGGAGAAGCTGCGCGAGTACTGCTTCCGCGCCTGGCCGGAGAGCTACCCCAGCGAGACCGGCGACGTAAGAGGGAAGCTTTACACCGAACCACCGATTTACGTCCAAGGCGCCGCCCTCTCCGGAGCCAAGTCCACGGGAATGCCGTGCCTTGTTGTGCTCAACCCTGGGGAGAGGCCGGACAACTATCCACTGGAGCATCTCGAGCTTCTTGGTGACAACTACATCATTTTCCTGATGCCCCGAGGCGTTGGCCTGACAGCGTGGACGACGAAGAATCCACCCAACTATGTCGAGAGGTCTCTCGCCTTGTTGGGCAGGACCGTTGACAGCGGGCGAGTCTGGGACGTGCGAGTGGCCGCTTTCGCTCTGAAAAAGCTGATGGCCGCAAACGAAGACGCGAACCCATCCATCAAAGTCCTCGGAAAAGGTCAGGCGGGCATCATCGCCGCGTACGCCGCGCTCTTCGAGCCAGCCATCTCAGAAGTCATTCTCGTCGAACCGACGGAGACACACATGCAGGGTCCGCATTTTCTCAATGTCTTGAGAGTTCTCGACATCCCCGACGCTTTAGGGCTTCTTGCTCCGAAGAAGCTGACCATCGTCGGCGCCCGCGCGGAAGCTTTCAAGAAGACCGCGGCTTTGTTCGAAGCCGCAGGAGGGAAGGACAAGATGCGCCTGAAGTGAAGCTAACGCGATTGGTCTTGCTTGATAAGCCAAAGCCCCAGCGACGCGACGCGGCCCGCGATTCCGAACCCGCCCCAGATGACCGGAAACCAGAGGGTGCAAAACAACAGCGAAGCGAGCACCAATATCTGAACCCAGAAGAGAATCATTCCCTCCGACGAGTGGCCCTGTAAATGGCAGAGGGGAAAGCGACGAATCTTTCCCACAATGGTCAAATAGCGGAGAGACGTGCTGGCAATCGTCACGGACCGGAGTCGCCACGAGCCCGCCAATGAAAAGGCTGGCCCCCCCACGGCGCCGCTGACACGACACACACAAGATTTTTTTCTTGACAGGTTATGAGCATATGCTCATAATAGGCGCGATAATTAAGGAGTTGTCGTCACCATGCCAAGACCGAGATGTTGCCGAAGAGTTGGCGGCCCGCCCAACTGCATGCTGTTCAAGCCCGCTGGAGTCCCAGCGTTTTCGCTGACTGAAGTTGTGGTGACAATAGACGAGCTGGAGGCGATCCGCCTGGCTGATCTCGAGGGACTCTATCAAGAACAAGCGGCGGAGCGAATGAACGTGTCACGACAGACTTTCGGAAGAATCGTCGAGTCAGCTCGAAGGAAGGTGGCACAGGCATTGGTTGAGGGGCTCCTCTTGCGGATCGAAGGAGGTGAGATCGAAGTGGTTGGTATGAGAACGTTCAGGTGTCACGATTGCCAGCACGCGTGGAAACTGCCGTACGGAACGGGCAGGCCGGGAGAGTGTCCCGAGTGCAAAAGCAGGAACATTCACCGGGCGGAGGAGGAGCGGGGCCCGTCTGGCTCTGGGCGGGGACGCCATCGCTGGGGTTGCCGCCGCGCAGTCACAAAGGTAGCCTCAGAGGCGAATCCGTCTGGGGAAGAGCCATGTTGAGTGTGGGTTTGTTGCAAGGAGGTTCATTATGAAGATTGCGGTTGCGTCCGCCGATGGAGTTTCCATCTCCCGGCATTTCGGGCGAAGCGCCTGCTTCATCGTGTTCGAAGTTGAGGACGGGAGAATCACCAGCCGACACGTGCGCGACAACATATACACGGCTTTCGCCAAGGGAAAATGCGAAGATGGCGATATTCCCCATCACAACCAGCCCCACAGCCACGCGGATGTCGTGAGCGCCCTCCGCGAATGTGATGTTCTTCTCTGCCTTGGGATGGGGCACCGAGCGGCGGTGGAGCTCAAAGCCAACGGTATCCAGCCCTTTGTCATTGACAGCGCCTGTTCGCCCGAAGAGGCCGTAGCAGCATACCTTGGCGGCACACTGAAAATCGCTGGAGACTTCTGCCGCTGTCATGAATAGCGCTCAATTTTCTTCGCGCGGGCCGGAGCATCTGTTTACGGGCCGCTTCGCGCGCTGCGTCTGTTGACCGATAATCGAACGCTACTGAAAATGCGGCGGGATGTGCCTGGATGGAGAAGGACGGATGACAGTGCCTTTCTATGCGGTCGCGGGGGCAAAGAAGCGCTTCTCCGTGCGGTGAGTTCAGGCGCCGCGACCTCGCTTGACAACCTGAACGACGTATGACGCGGCACG
>JAUYEE010000180.1 GCA_030691545.1 bacterium
CAGGATAACGGGATTGACGGATTTCCCACGCTATACCTGTAGTCGTCCACGCCACGTGACCGCCGCCGTTCCGCTGAGAATGGCGCCGAGCCTGCTGAGCCTATCAAGCAACTACCCCCTCGACACTGTCGTGCACAAGAAGGCTGCCGAGCCGCGTGGTACGTCTTGCGGCTCAAATGCCCACGTTGTCCGACTCGTCCTTGAAGAGGTAGCCCTGTTCCTGACGTTCAAAGTTGACTTTGTTTTTTCTGAGGTAGGCTTCGTAAACGTCCGTTGCCGAGAGGCCCAGGGTCAGGGCAAGGGACATGAGAAAGTGAAACATGTCAATGATTTCGACCTTGGCGTTGTGTTTGTCGAAGGTCTGGTATTGAGCCCACCATTTCCAGGGGACGCTGTCCACAAGCTCGGCAAGTTCCTGCCCGAGAGCGCGGGCATAGTTCAGCATCCATTTCGCTCTCTCGTCGTCGTCCATCGCGTCCGTGTCCACGCCGACCCGCTTATTCAGCTTCTTCTGAAGCTCGAACATGGTTTCCAGCATATCCGCCATGAGGTTTGTCCTTCTTCGGTTTCTTAGGAATGCAGCCTTCGACAACAACGGGAATGATTCTAACATGGAGAAGGATGCCCGTCGAGGCGCCTCAGCGCAGCCGTGCGAATCCGGGGGAACAGCCGCATTGCGGAAAAACTTGAATGCGGCGGCCTGGGGGGTTATAGTAAAAAATATTCAGAATGCTGTTTGCTTTGTCCCGCCTCGATCGGCGTCGCTGAGGTGTTGGCCGACTCTGTGGCGCTGTGGGAAGGTCTCCAGCGAAAGGAGAAACGCGTTATGTTGAGTAAACGTTTTGTTCTGTTTGGGCTGGCCTTATCAATGGCGCTCGGGAACTCTGTCGTTCTTAGCGCTTCGGAATCCACCGAGCTCGTTTCTGAGAAGAAAGAGGAGGCCGCCAAATCCACGCTCGGTCCGCCGAACACAGACTTCAACAGCCCTGGCTTCAAGATAACAAAGGTTGTCCGGATCGAGCGAAACCTCAACGCGCTGGGAATCGCCGGGCAGTTCGGCAAGACCAACAAGGTCGGTAAGTATGTCGAGCTGCCGAAGCGACTCGAGCCATCGGAGCGGGGGGAGCATTTCGTCATTACCTGGAAATACTCGCCGAAGGGAGACGGTTCGAGTCCCGAACAAGTCAGGCTGGTTTTCGAGTACAAGCTTTCGAACGAAGAGCATCTCGAGACGATCATTAGAGAATACTCGAATCTCCGGAAGGGAACGTACCGGTTGCAGGTCGAGAACACGGGGTCGAGCTACCAGCGCCGAGGATACATCGAATACTGGTGTGCCCGCGTTCTTGCCGACGGGAAATCGGCCGCCAGAAAAGAATCGTTCCTCTGGCCGGTGTTTCAGCCCAAGGCCGACAGCTCGCCCGGCGAGGCCCGTTGACTGCCGGGGACGCCTGTCTTCCGTCTTGTCGTGATGGATGGCACCCGGCTCGTGTGTGGTGCAGATGTACGACAATCGGCGGGGTTCCCTAAGCTGACTCATCTCGCAGGAAGGAAGCGACCGTGAATCTCAAGACCATGCTGGAATCTTCCGCTGGGAAATCCCCCGGCAAAAAGTTGCTCTTCTTCGAGGACCGCTCGGCGACTTATGCGGACTTCAATGCCGAAGCGAACCGTCTCGCCCACGCGTTGATGGAATCGCTCTCCGTCGAAAAAGGAGATCGGGTCGGCATCCTTCTGCGAAATCGCCCCGAATTTCTCACGGCCCTTTACGCAGTGTGGAAATGCGGGGCGGTCGTCGTTTGCGTGAACACCTTCCTCAAGCCCGACGAGATTTGCTTTGTTCTCAACGATTGTGAGGTCAAGGCGCTCATCACCGAGGGGATGTTTGTGGAATGTCTGAAGCCGATCCGCCACCGCCTTCAGACCCTCGAGTCCGTTGTCCTGATGGACATGGAGCCCCCCGATGAATCCTACTATTCGTCTGCCGACTTCACGAAGGGGCGCTCCTCCGAGAATCCCGATGTCTCCATCAGTCCCGAAGACGACGCGGTCTTCGTGTACACCTCCGGCACAACCGGCATCCCCAAGGCAGCGGTTCTCAGCCACCACAACCTCATTTCCAATGTGGACAGTTGCCAGCAGCATCTTTCCCTGACTCCGAATGACCGATTTCTCCTCGTGCTGCCGATGTTTCACTCCTTCTGTCTGACGGTGAACTGCATTCTGCCGGTTTACTGCGGGGGCAGCATTGTCATGCTCGAGTCCATCCGCGACTTCGAGAAGATGCTCCAGGCGGTCATCGCGCACAAACCGACGGTCCTCGCCGGGATGCCTCAGTTATACAATGTCCTGGTGAACGCGGCGTTGCCCGAAGCGGTCCGCAACGCCTTCACCTTCCGCGCCTGTGTCTCCGGGTCCGCTCCTCTCCCGGAGGCGGTTCTGAAAGCGTTTGCAGCCAAGTTCCCCTGCCCCCTTCTCGAGGGCTATGGGCTGTCCGAGACGTCACCGGCCGCCGCGATTAATCCTCTCGATGGCGTCCGGAAAGTCGGGTCCATCGGAATCGCTATCGCCAACGTGGAAATCAAGATTTTCGACGAGAACGATAACGAAGTGCCCGTCGGCGAAGTCGGGGAACTCGTCATCCGCGGACCCAATGTGATGAAGGGTTATTACAAGAGACCCGAGGAAACCGCCGACGTTCTGCGGAGCGGCTGGTTGCACACCGGCGACATTGGCAAAGTGGACGAGGACGGCTACTTTTACATCCTCGACCGAAAGAAAGAACTGATTATCTCGAAGGGGATGAAAGTCTATCCCCGGCAGATTGAGGAGCTTCTTTACGCCCACCCAAAGGTTGTGGACGCCGCGGTCGTCGCGAAACCTCACGAACTCCACGGAGAAATCCCTGTAGCGTTCATTAGCGTGAAAGAAGGTGTGGAGGTCTCAAAGGCCGAATTCCTGGAATACCTGCGTCCAAGAGTCGCTCCGTACAAAGTCCCCCGCGAGGTCATCTTCGTAAAGGAGTTTCCGAGGGCGCCAACGGGGAAGATTTTGAAGAAAGAACTCCGGACGATGTTTTCTTAATTGGGCGATCGCCTTTGTCGGCAACTCTCTTCTGGCTACCCGGACGGATAGCACGCATGGCACTACCCGAAAAACAAATTCTTAGAATTCTCGATGCGAACCTCAATCGCGCCCGAGAAGGTCTCCGGGTAGTCGAGGAAATCGCCCGATTCGTCTTCGACGACGAAGCTCTTCAGAAGATGACGAAATCTCTTCGGCACCAACTCGCTTCTCTGTTCGCGGCATCTCCTCGTGCGGGGCAACGCCTCCCCGTGACGGAGCCGGCTGCCGCCCTTGACCGGGAGATGCTCATTGACTTGGGCCGCGATGCCGGGGGAGACGTCGGCAAGACCTCCTCTACGCCCCGCGAGGGGAAGCGCGCTGCGCTGTCGGACCTCATTCAGGCGAACTTTGCGCGGATCGAGGAGTCCATTCGCGTGCTTGAGGAATACACCAAGCCGGTTGCCGGCGGGTTTTCCCCGAAACTGAAATCCATGCGCTTTGACATTTACAGCCTGGAGAAAGACTACATCCGCATGGCAAATCGAGCTGTCAAGCGCGTGGCGTTGAAGGGGATCGGCCTTTATCCGATCCTTGACCGCGATGCCATGGGGGGAGCCGACCCGATAGCTGTTGCCCGTCAGGTTCTCACTCCCGGCGTGGCAATGGTTCAATATCGGGACAAGAGCTCCTCCGCGGCGGAGGTCTGCCGTGTGTGCGACGAATTGCGCAGGATGACCTCACGGAAGGGAGTCATTCTCATCGTCAATGACCGCGTTGACATTGCCCACGCTGTCGGAGCCGATGGAGTTCACCTCGGCCAGGACGACATGCCAGTCGCCTCCGCGAGGGAAATCCTCGGTTCCAAGAAAATCATCGGCAAATCCACACACTCTTTTCCCCAGGCTCGCCGCGCTCTCAAAGAGGATATTGACTACATTGCCGTCGGGCCGATATTCTCGACGCCAACAAAGCCCGGCGCGAAGCCTGTGGGCTGCGAGTTGATTGTTAGAGTGAGGGCAATGACCGACAAGCCCATTATCGCCATCGGGGGCATTACCGCGAAGAATCTGCCCGAAGTCCTCGATGCCGGCGCCGATGGCGCCGCGGTGATCTCGGCAATCCTGAAAGCGAAACAAATACGGACCAGCACCCGGGCGCTCGTGAACATCTGCCGGAGAAAGTTAAAAAAGAAAGTCTGACGCGTCCCCTGGGCGCCAAGGGGCAGGGAATTGTCCGCAGGCGCCCGCCGCGATTTCTGCCCGCACCGTAAGCAGAAATCGAGCAGACAGGCATAGGAACAGTTGACCAGGAGAACTCAAAAGCGATTGGGCTGAATCGTTCATGACAGTCAGCCTGCCTGCGGTCTCCTGATCTCCTGTTCACCCGCTCAACGCTGATAATGGAGGAACTGCATGGCTCACTATCTCGTAACCGGAGGGGCCGGATTTATCGGGTCGAGCATTGCGATTGAACTCGTCCGGCGCGGAGAGACTGTTCGCATCATTGACAACCTTGCCACGGGCAGAAAGCAGAACATCGAGAATATTCTCGACCGTGTCGAGTTCGTCGAGGGAGACATCTGCGATTTGGAGACCATCCGCCGGGCCGCCTCCGGCGTGGACTACGTTCTCCACCAGGCGGCGATTCCTTCCGTCGCGCGGTCCGTCGAGGACCCCGTCACAACCAACAGCGCCAACGTCACGGGAACTCTCAACGTCCTCCTGGCAGCCCGAGATGCCCGCGTCAAAAGGCTCGTCTTTGCTTCTTCGTCCTCGATTTACGGTGATTCCCCCACGTTGCCGAAAGAGGAAAGCATGTGCCCAAATCCTCTTTCACCGTACGCCGCCAGCAAGCTCATCGGCGAATACTACTGCAAGATTTTCCAGAGTCTTTTCGGTCTGGAGACGATTTGCCTGCGCTACTTCAACGTCTTCGGTCCGAGGCAGGACCCGACGTCTCACTATGCCGCGGTGGTCCCCATCTTCATCACGTCTCTCGCCTCCGGCCGCCAGCCCACCGTCTATGGCGACGGTCTCCAGTCGCGCGATTTCACTTTCGTCGAAAACGTCATCGAAGCCAACCTGCGCGCCTGCGCGGCGCCGAAAGAAGCTACGGGGCAGGTCTATAACGTGGCTTGTGGGGAGCGGTTTACGCTGCTCGATTTGCTCCGGGAGATTGGGAAAATCCTGAACAAGAAGCCGCAGCCCGTCCTCGAGCCGGCCCGCCCCGGCGACGTGAAGCACTCGCTCGCGGACATTTCCCGCGCGAGGGAAAGTCTCTCCTTCGAGCCGAGAGTCTCCTTCCCGGAAGGTCTCCGCCGCACCGTCGAGTGGTTCACCTGACCGCGTCCCGGCACAATGCGTCGTCCGCAATTGAGCGTGTTGTCCCCGGATTTGCCAAACTGAGGGGTTGACACCCTAACCTCTGGCGCCTACAGTCTATGTGGTCGTCTGTTCAACAATTGCGACTCGCCCGGAGGGGAAGCAGATAAAAGGAAAATCGGTCCATGAAAACATATCATTTCGCCGCAGTGATCGAAAAAGATGAAGACGGGTATTATGCCTTCTGCCCGGAGCTTCAGGGCTGCTACACGAGCGGGGAGACTTTTGAGGAGGCCCGTGCGAATCTGGCCGACGCGATCCGTCTCCATGTCGAGGACCGCCTTGCGGACGGCGAAGAAATCAAGGCTCCGGAAAGCGTGAATCTCACGACCGTCGAGGTGGCCGTGTGAGCGAACGCATGCCTCGCCTCACCGCCAGGGAGATGATTCGCGTTCTGGAACGGCACGGCTTCGTGCTTGCGCGATCTAGTGGCAGTCATCACATCTACAAGAACGCCCTCGGCAAGCGCGTCACGGTTCCGGTCCATGCAAGCAAGACATTTCATCCGAAAGTGCTTCGAAGCATGCTGCGGGACATGGATATGGCCGTGGACGCTCTAAAAGAGGAATTGGGGAAGTAAGGGCAGCGTACCTTGCTACGGAGCGCTTGCCGCGATACCCAATACTTCATGGATGGTCTGGACTGGGCGACCGACCGCGGGGGAAAAAAGCCACTTGCCTCGTTGCGGGGATTGTGATACTCTTCAAGGTGATGAAAGGGATTCGGGCGCTGTCCCCCGTGGCGTTGCTCAGGTGCATGTCACCGGGTGACGCAAGGAGGCATGCAGCATGCTGTGCTTTTCTCTCCCCATCGCAACCGCCGCGCTACTCACCCTTCTGCCTCTCATGAACCTGCCGGCCGAGGACTTCTCCGTTAACAGCGTTAAGGCTGGGATCAAACTCGAGTGGGAGGCCAAATCCGGATACGACTATACCATCTGGTGGAGTCCGTCGCTTGACCCCCCTGTCTGGGAAAGAGCCGGAAGGGTTTTCTCGCGCACATCGGGGGCGATGTGGTACTTCGATCCCCAAGGGAACGTGTCCCAAGGCTATTACAGGCTGGAGCAGAGCAAGCCGATGATACTGGTTCCCGGTTCGGACGGCGGAGGAGTTGACTACAATTTCCACATCGGCAGGTACGAGGTGACCACAGCCGAATTTGCCGATTTCCTCGCCGATCCAGCGACCTCCTGGTCGCGCTGGCATGACGCGAAAAAGCAGAAAATCGTGAGGGTAGTTGACAAGAAAGCCGGAGTGTGGGTCACGGCGCCGATGACCGGCTGGGAGGACCGGCCCGTTCAGCAAATATCCTGGGAAGCAGCAGCCGCGTTCTGCAACTGGCTGAGCCAGAAGGAGGGGCTTGGGGTCGTTTACGACGAGGCCGGAGGATGGGTGGCCGACGTTTCAAAGAACGGTTACAGGCTTCCGACATCGAAGGAGTGGTACAAAGCCGGGTGCTGGGACCCGACAAAGGAGGGCGCTGGCGGATTCTGGACTTATGCTTGCCAGCAAGATGCGCTGCGCTATTCCCAGGCCAATTACGGCGGGTCATACGATCCCTACGCATTCGCCGATACAGATGCTCTAACGACTCCCGTGGGCTTTTACGATGGCTCGGCGTACCGGCTATTCTTCACGCCCACCCCTGAGTCGGGAGACTTCTATACAGAGGACGCGAAGAGCTACTATGGCTGTTATGACATGGAGGGCAATGTCAGCGAATACGTTATGATTGAGGCGGATAACGCCTTTGTGGCTGGGGCGATGGGAAGTAGCTGGTCGTGGACATACCCATCGTCTTGGGAGCACAATCCTATATCGGAACCAAGGCTTGTTGTTTCCACAGACAGACTCCACGGGTTTCGGATCGCCCGGACTGCCGTGCCGCCCGTGGGGACGAACTGAAGTACCTTAGCGGTCCCATTCATAAATACGGGGACGTATTGCGGATGAATCCATTGGTCGAGAAGCCCGGCTGAAGCCGGCTCCGACACCATCACCCGGAGGGGCGCTACCACCCGCTGAAGCAGGTGGCTAAAGAGCATGTGCCGGCTGAAGCCCGGCACAGATGGGGAGCGCAGGCGGCCTGATTCATCAGCGGCACTCTGTGAGGGTTCGTCACCATATTTGTGAATACCTGAACTCAGTCTTGGGTCGCTGAGTCTGACTGGTTCGCCGAGAAGCCGGGACGTGCGCGGATGCAAGCGGCAGTGAGCGCACAGGCGGAGACGAGCGGATCAAAGAGCCTCGAGAAGGCGGTCAATGTCCTCCCGCTCGTGCTCGGAGGTCACCATGATTCTCAGGCGACTCGTTCCTTTGGGGACGGTCGGAGGGCGGATTGCAGGGATGAGAATGCCCTGCTTGAAAAGTTTCCTGGAGAGGGCCTGCGCCTTGTCCGCTTCTCCGACGATGACGGCAACAATCTGACTGGCAGAATTCGTCATCTGGAGCTTCTTCGCGGCGAGTCCCTTCTTCAGATAGCTGACGTTTTCCCAGAGCTTTTCCCGTCGCTGCGGCTCCTTCTCGATGATGTTGATTGCCTCGAGGGAGGCAGCACATCCCGCGGCGGGCGGGGCCGTCGTGAAGATGAAACTGCGGCACTTGTTCTGCAAGTAGGCAATCAGTTCGTCCGAGCCGACGACGTACCCGCCGACGCCCCCAAACGCCTTGCTCATCGGACCCATGACCACGTCCACCTGGCCCTCGAGACCGTGGTACTCGACGACGCCTCGGCCCTTCTCCCCCAGCACGCCCACGGCATGCGCCTCGTCCACCATAACCATCGCGTCGTAATGCTTCGCCAGCGTCACGATGTCGGGAAGGGGGCAAATGTCCCCGTCCATGCTGAACACAGTGTCGGTGACGACGAGCTTCCGGTTGTAGCCGTGCGCCCCTGACAAAACGTTCTCGAGGGACTTGGCGTCCGCATGCTGGTACACGAGGAGCCTTGCCCGGGAGAGGCGGCAGCCGTCAATGATGCTGGCGTGGTCGAGGCGGTCCACGATGACGGCGTCCGCGGGCCCGACCAGCGCCGCGATGGTGCCCACATTCGCCATGTAACCCGTCACGAAGCTGATGCACGCTTCGCTCCCGTGGAACTGGGCAAGTCGTTCCTCGAGCTCCCGGTGCAGTCGCGTCGTCCCGCAGATCAGCCGCGACGAAGCGGTTCCCCATCCATACGTTTCGATTGCTTTCTTCGCCGCCTCTTTCAGTCGCGGGTCATTCGCGAGACCCAGGTAGTTCGTCGAGGAAAACGAGAGGTATTTCCTCCCGGAGAGAGTTAGCTCCTTCCCCGCGGCGCTTTCGATGGTGCGCAGCGTACGAAGCAAGTCCTCTTTCCGCAGCTTTCGTAATTCTTCCGTTATGAAATCCATTCGCCGGATCCGTTTCTCTGGGTGCAATCGTTGCCGAAAGAATACCGGATTCCTCGCCCTTCGTCAAACGCCACGGGTTAGCTCACCAATCGAGGATCAGAATGCCTTGCCGCGCGGAAACTCAGTCGGTCATAATGGGGGACATGAGGCGTCCGTCTCTCGCAGGTCAACCCCTGGAAGGAAACTCGCTCACTCCCTGATAACCACCCGGTAAAACGTATTCGGCTGATCAAGGCCGAGGGTGCGGTCTGTGAGAAACATCTCGGCGCCGTTCCCGGCGAGCGGGTTGCCAACGTTCAGCCAGCCGTCGAAATCCCTCAGATCATGATTCCTCTGGAGTTGGTAGGTTCTGCCGCTCTGGGTGCGAACGCCGATGGTCGGTATGCGCGGGTCGGTGAAGGTGACCCGGCTGATCGCCTTCCTCTGGGCGTCGGGCTGGTAAGTGAAGGCGTTGTTGAGGCGGGAGGTCATGCCGAAGAGGTCCACTTCCACAAAGACGGGGCCTGCTGGACCCGCAGGGGCGATGCACGTCAAGGTGTTGGCCGTTGAGACAGCCACATTGGTCGCGAGCTCGCCGCCGAAGCGGACTTTGATGCCCTCTGCGAAATTGGACCCTGTCAATTGCGCGGTGGTTCCTCCTGCTTCACTGCCGGCGGTGGGAAGCACCGAAACCAGCGAAGGAGGTTGTGAGTACCATACGGCGAGGCTCCAGTTCTGGGCGGGCGCGCTGACCATCTCGTACTCGCCAAACTGCCGCCAGAAGGCATTCCATCTCGCGGGTCCCTTGATGGTGAACTGCCCGGACCCCGCCGCGACGCCGCCGACAAGCCGGGTCGAGTTGGCGATGACGGGGCCGTAGGGATAGCTCAGATCGGAATATTCGATGTCCGGCCAGTAGGTCGAGCCGTCGCCGCCCTTGAAGCTTCGGACCGCGGTGCTCTCGTTGTGCCATTCGAGGTTCTGAGGATCGTCGAAGGGGCCCGGGATGGGATTGAGGATCGGGACGAAGGCGTACGCCTCGAAACGAAGCCGCCCGGCCCCAGGGATTGCGAAGCTCAAAGTCGTCTGTTGCTGAGCTTCCTCCAAACCGACGGCGGGGAAATAGCCCTTGAACGTGCCGAGCAGCCTCTCCGCCTGGAGGGGCGACGGCGGCGGCGCCGCTTGATAGGTGAAGCCGTTGTCGAGCTTCCCGAACAGACCATAGGGCCCTCCGTAGTTCCAGGAGAGCCCTTCGGGATCGGCGTTGAGGACTTTTACAGTGACGCTGCCAGGTACGCCCGGCGGCGTGTTACAGGTGAGTTGTTCGCTGCTGATGCGTATGACGTTCGTGGCAGGCACCTCTGCGAAGAGAACGACCGCATTGAATCCGAACCCTGAACCTGTGACTGCGACTGCCTGATGGCCGCCGACGGAGCCTTTGTTCGGAGCAACGCTGGCGACGGTCGGTCCGGGCAGGAAAAGGACCTCGATGGTGTAGTCCTGTTCGGGATGGCCGTCGAACTCGCCCCACGTGTTGTAAGTAGCGGGGCCGAGAATCTCAAAGTCGAGCGTCCCCCCGCCCGGGGAATCCCAAACCGAAATGCAGACGGCGGGATCGCTTCCTGGGGGATTGCAGACCGGTGTGAGGGAAATGTCCTGACCGTTGAAGTTAATCTTCACGACGGTGGGGTCGTGGCGCTCGATGTTCTGGACTTCCTGGCGGACATTGGGAGTTGCTGTCACCACGAACGTGATGCGGCCGACTCCGGAAACCGCGAGCGGGTTGAATGGGATAATCTGCCGGCTGCCGCCGTTCCACTGGCTTCTCTGAGAAGGGATGGTGCCGAAGCTTGTGAAGAGGAAGGTTTCTCCGCCGCCCACTCCATCCACGCCGACGGTCATGGTCTTTCGCGTGGTGTTGAAGGACATATCGGTTGCCAGAGCCTCGATGGTCCGCGTGCCGGGGATGCCGGAGAGGTCCGCAAATATCGCCCGGTAGTTATCGCCGGCGATTCGCTCGGCGGCAAGCTGCTCACCGAAGTCATCCGTGTCTCCATCGCCGTTTACGTCAAAGGAGACGACGACCGATGCGACTTGCCCTGCATCCACTGCCGATACGTCCACGACCAGCGGAACACCGAGGTCAACGCTCGCTCCCATCGAGGGAGAAAGGAACGTTACTTCCGGACGCGTGATGTCCACAGAGGTGAACGTTATCTCGATGGTGTAGTCCTGGGCGTGGTGACCGGAGAACTCGCCCCAGATGTTCCAGGTGCCGGGGCCGAGAATCTCGAAATCGAGCGTGCCCCCCTCGGTCGCTTCGAATGTGGTCGTGCAGACGGACGGATCGGCGCCGAACTCATTGCACGAGCGGGTGAGGTTATAGTCCTGGCCGTTGAAACTGATGTGCCGGACGTACGGGTCCTGGCGGGTGATGTTCTGATTTGCCAGACGAACCGGCGGAGTGGCGGTGACGGTGAACGTCAGCGTCCCGGAACCTGCAATCTCGATCGGGTCGTAAGGAATCACCTGCTGTGCACCGCTCCACGACTGCGCGTTAATGTGCCCGGAATCGGTGAAGATCGTTTCAGTGATGGGCACGAGACCGCCGACGGTGACCGGTACACTCGCGGGCGTGCTGTTCGCAGAGGTATCGGCAGCGGCGACATTGACCGTCCGGGCGCCGTTGGGACCGGAAATGCTGGCGAAGCTCGCCGTGTACAGATTCACTCCGGTTTTCACTGCGTCAACGGACTCACCTGCGTCAGCGGCGTTCCCATTCCCATTGATGTCAAAACTGACAGTGACGGACGCCAGTTCGATGTCATCGTGGGCGTAAACCTCGACCACGAGAGTCTCGCCTTGCTTGATGGGCCACCCGGCAGGAGGCGACTTGATTACGACCTCTGGAGCCTGCGTATCTGGAATTCGCACCTCGACGAAGCCGGTTTTGCGTGTTGAGTGCCCTGAGGTGTCTATTGCCACGACGCGGATCGGCCGTGTGCCCGCCTCGCCGCCCACGCTGGGGAAGAACACTCTGTACGTTGTTCCACCGAGATGGTTAGCCTCTATGATCTCGTTGGCATCGTCCTCGTCTCCATCGCCGCTGATGTCAAAAGCGGCCATTACAAGGTCAATCCCGTAGTCGTCTGAAACCCGCACCTCGACGGCCAGCGTTTCTGCGACCTCAACGAAACCGCCTGCCGGAGGGGAGGTGATCGTCACTTCCGGCGGGGTGACATCCACAGCTTTGAAGCTAACTTTGAGCGTATAGTTCTGAGCGGGGTGCCCCAGGAAATTGCCCGCAGCATCAAAGACCGCGGGGCCCAAGATTTCCACGTTCAAGGCGCCGGCGGAAGGGGCTTGCCAACAGGACGTGCAGATGGCGGGATCGCTCCCCGGGGGATTGCAGACGGGGACCAGGTTGACATATTTCCCGTCAAACTGAATTCTCTGCACGGAAGAGTCATGACGCTCCTGGACCTGGTTCTTTTGCCGAACGGGAGGGGTGCTTGTGACGGTGAAGCTGAGGTCCCCCGAACCAGGCACCTGGATGGAAGCCACCTGGACCACCTTTCTCTGTCCGCCGGCGGGCTGAGCGGGGATGGTTCCGCTGGACTGATGCAGCGAGGAGCCGCCGCCCGTTCCCTGCCCCGCGAGAACGCTTGACGCGGCAACTCCGGCGTTTTCGGAGTTGTCGAAGGCGATCGCGAGGACCTTTCTGGCGCCGTATGGGCCGAGGACATTGCGGAAGGTCGCCGAATAGTTCCCTCCACCGGCCGCTGCGGCCAGGACTTCCTCGCCCGGTGCGTTCGTGCGTCCGTCTCCATCGAGGTCGAAATGGATAAAAACAGATGTCAGGCGGACATCATCGCTGGCGGCGGCGGTCACGGTCAGAGACCCGCCGTTTGGAACAGTCGCCCCGGCAGCAGGTGAGGAGATGGAGACGGCAGGCGGGGCGAGGTCAACTGGGGCGTTGTTGAGTTCCTCGTAATCCTTGACCGTCGGGTCGGGGTAGTCTGCCGCGGTGTCTCCGGGACTCTCTCCGAATGTGTTGCCGAGGAAATATCCCGAATGCTGGAAGTCGTGCTTGATATACGCCCAATCAGAAAAAACGTACCCGCTGACGCCGGGTAGGTACAGGTAGCCGTAGCTGTCCACGCCGGAGTCAATCACGAGTTGGTACGAGTAACTCATGATGCTTTGGTACAAGTCGCCCTTGTGGGCTTCGTGGTCCGTGCCTCCGTGACGCAAGCCGAGCGTATGTCCCAATTCGTGGGCGAGCGTTCGCCATTGAATCATGGCGTTACCCAACCAACCCTCCTCGTTTATCCCGAACCCTCCGAGAGTCATCAGAAAATCGTTGGCTGGCCGCGAGTGGTTGTCCGGTTCGGGGAGGAAGCGCACCTCAGCTCTCCCGCTTGAACCGCTGAGGACCACAAAAGAGCTCGACGAATCCGGAACTTCGTCAAAGCCCGGCCATACTTTGAGGCGGGGTCCCAGGCTGTACACGGTTCGCCGGAGTTGACCCACTCCCTTCCCGCTGACGATTTTCACGAGCTCGCCGCTCATGTCGTTTTCGGGGCCAGTGTCAAAATCGGAGGTAGCGACAAGCTCGGCTCCGGTGGCGCCTGACACGCGACCGACGAACGGGTTGCCGCCTGAGTTCTGGTTTCTCTTGAGCGAATGAGAATCGGCCAGCACCGCGTACTTGAAGGCGAACTCTCTGGCTCGCTTGTCGTGCGTCCCGAAATGCTCATCTTTGATGCTGCCAAAATCGCGGGCTTTAAGGCCCGGAATGTTAATGGCGTCAGGAAACCCAAAATATACGACGTCAGCATGTTCCTGCGGCGCCCCCGGCATGCCGATCAAGTCCCCGCCATTCAGCAAGAACGGGTCATCCGGCATGTTGACTGAAAACGGCCAGCCTGTCGCATCAAGGCCCGGCCCGGCATCAACGTGCACTGTGATACCCGGTGTGCCGTCGGGGTTGGTGACCGGTGCGTTGGCGAACATCTGGGCCATGTGATGAGTGGCGTAGGGCGCGGGCTGGTTGCTCCAGGGCTTGTAGCTGCCGCTTGTGCGGTCTGTCAGCCAGTCAATCTCCAAGAAGATGTCCTTATGAAGCGGGTCGGCGCCCATCTCGTGTAGTTTGAGGTCGGCGTTGTCGTCGTGGTCAATGTCAATGCCCCGTGTCTCCCAGTGGTCCGGGAGACCGTCGGCATCGGTGTCGAGGAGTGCTGCTCGGACAACCTTCACCCCGTCATCGGTCAAGGCTGAGAAAGCGACGTATTGGTCTCCCCGTTGCGGTACGCGCGGCACACCGTCAGCATCCTCAAGGGGCATAGCGAGTGGGTCGTAAAGCGTCAGCGACTCCACTATGCCGCCATCAATCGTATCCCCCACCTGGGCGACGGGAACCGGCGTGGTCGGATGAAGCCTCAAGGGGTTCGCACCATGGGGCGGGTAAAGTTCTTTTTCGATGTCAACCCGCAACGTCCAGATGCCCTGCTTATCAGAAAAGAGGAGCGGTTTGCCAGGCAGAGCAGGGTTTGGACGGCTGGCCTGCGATGGCGTCGCCACGAAGGTCAAAACGATGCTGTCGTCTTCGAGACCAGGCTCTCCGGCTTCGTAGTGCATGACGCCGACGCGGTTGACGAAATCGAAAGACGCCAGTGCAATTGGGTTGCCTGCCTCATCGTACGCGATGACGTCGGTCGTTCGCATCACCGGAATCAGCGTGAAAGTGTCCGTAAAACGGGTTGCGGCCACGGCCACGTATATTCCGAGGCCTTGAGCGCGGCTGTCTCCGACAAAGGCAACCACTTTGCCGTTGTCGCTGATTCCGGGGGTGATTCCGACGTCAAGCCACTCCGAGCTTACCGTGGTGGCGATCAGGGTGCTCTTCCAATCACCCAGGTCCTCCGGGTCGCTGAAGACCACGACCGTGCCATTGTCCTCACGGGTACTGTATTGAGCGACGAACGTTCTCGTCTCGGAAGCCGCCGCCATGGAGCGGAAAGTCGCCAGCACAGTGCCCGATAAGCCGCTCACCTTGTCATGCATATCTCGCTCGCCGGAATCGTTGGCGTAGTAGGCAAACGGCAAATCCGCTTCCCTTCCGAGAAAACCGACCAGAGGCTGGCTGTTCGGGAAAGCCGTGTTGCCAATGGTGGGAAGGGTGAGCTGGCTAAAGGCGGATAGGGTCGTAGAAGCCAGCAGCGTGAAATCGCCGGGGTTTTTGACTCGCCAGGTGCGAACGACCCCATTGCCCGACATCAGCTCGCGGGCGACGATGACCCCCTGGTTGTTGATCTGAGGGAAGGTGAACTGCCGGGAGTCCTTTGACATGCTGATATTGATCGGATCGGCGGGGGCATGTCCGGCAAAGAGGTTCGACCCGGGGTCCATGGTCGCAATAAAAGCGACCCAACCGTGCTCGTTAACGGAGACCTCCGGCTTGATCCCTGCAATGAATTCGCCGGCGCCCGTGTGCAGGCCGTCTCGCGCGATGACCGTGTAGTCGTACAAGGGGCTCAGGGCAAGAGCGGGTTGGGAGTCAAGAAGTCGAGCCAACCCAAGGCCGAGAACCAGGAGGTTCCACAACCAATTCCGTAAGCTGGACTTGCTGTGCCTGCGAAGATGGGCGTGTTTGGGGACGGAAGAATTGGGGATCAGTTGCGTAACCGCCTCAACCGAGAAATGACATCCGATCCTGCGGGATCGCGGTCGGACACGGGATAAAAACAACATGTCGTTCACCTTATATGCGGAGTGCGCATCCGGTAGTTGCGTGCAGGCTGACTCGTTCCCTCACGGGAAGAACAGGAACACATCCAATGATGATACAGAATGCCGGGAGGGACCGCAACTCTGCGTTCCCGGAGGATATGGCTACGTTTGAGGGGTGCGATGGATGAACCGTTTGGGCGGGAGGCTGCCTGTCCGGCGAGGCAATCCGGCTAAGGCAAAACGCGTCACGGCGGCTACCCGCGACACGCCCTGGCAAACAAACGCTTGACCGTGGCGATGTGGCCGGTAAAATGTATGTCCGCCGCCCTGATGCCTCTGATGCTGGAGTGGTCTCGGCGTAAGGCAAGGGTGGGGGCTGACTTCGAACCGGGAGGCGGCAGAGAATTCCGATCGAAGTCGAGTGGCAACCCCGGCGCGGGTTCAGGCAATAGCCCGCTCCGGGACAAGCCGTGACCATTGTGGAATCTTTCTGAGATATTGCTGGAGAAGGCTGGGCTATGCATGGATTCCGAGGAGAGTGCAGAGTGCTCTTGCGGGTTCTGCCTGTAGGCGTTTTCCTCTGCTTTTTCACCGCCCCAGGTCGGGCGGAAGAAGCGGGCGTCTTCGGAGAGCCTGCCCCGCGAGGTGTGGTCTTCACGCAGGCGCCGGTCGGAGACTTGCCTGCTGACAGTGCTGATGGGCCATCCCTATCCGGGCAGGGCTTCCTGCCTCCATTGAGGAACATCCCTAAAAGCCGAATCGCTCTCCTTGACCTCGAGAGCGGTGAAAAATCGCCTCAGCTTCTCACTCTGGAATTCGAGTCGGCGTGCTCGCCCGTTGTTTCTTTCGACGGGAGGCGCATCGCCTTTGCCGGAAGGAAAAACGCGGGCGATCCCTGGAATGTCTGGGAAATGGACGTTGATGGTGGGAACAAGCGACGCGTCGCCGAAGTTGCTGGGAATTGTCTCACGCCGGAGTATTTGCCCAGCATCTACACGCTGGACGATTTGACCCCGCGGGACCAGGTTGTCTTCGCGAGCGATGCCGCGGGGGCGGCCAACGAGCTTAGCGAAGGCGCCGCTTGGTCGCTCTACACATGCGAGTTGACAGGCGAGAACGTACGGCGAATCACATTCAACCTCAGTGCGGACTTCGACCCAACTGTCTTGCCGGACGGACGAATCCTGTTCAGCAGTTGGCAGAGAT